>CAYYGK010000259.1:0-3439 GCA_964471145.1 uncultured Eubacteriales bacterium
CCAGGCGTAACCCACAGCGTGGTAATTCATACCCCTTTTTTTTATCTCCTTTTCCATGTCAGACTTGAACTGATTTACCCGTTCAATTGTAAGAGGCTCGGGCTCTTTATACCTGTTGTTAGAGTGGCTGTACCACCTTTCAAAAAAAGTATACGGTACGAAGAACTCAATGAAATAGGAGTTAAATCCCAGTTTGGGTGCCCAGTCAATGTTGTCAAGCATGTTTTCGTAGCTGACAGCACCTTCTATGCAGATTCCCCTGTGCCGGTATGATGCTTTTTCATCCAGCCGGACAGTTAATTCAGACAAATCCCTTTTTGGGATAAACTCACCATCATCTCCATGTCTTATCCAACAGCATCCGGATTCTTCCAGGAACCTGTAAACACCAAAGAGTATGCTCCTTGGATTTGTTCCTGCAATAATGCCTTTTAACCTGGTTACATCCACATGCACCGCATCATCCATCTTAATGTCTTCTATTCCTGCTGATGGTATATGCAAGTTGCTGAACAGTCCAAGCACCAGTCCATCAACAGATTGCGGGAATTTTACGTTATAAACTGTCTTTATATTAATATCCCCGGGCATCATCTTTATAATATATTTCCGCAGTTCTTCTGCTGCATATTTCACTGTTTCATGATCACCATAACAATAAATCCTCACGCTGTAGCTGTTTCTGGCATTCACGGTTATCCATCTCCTATCTGTATGTTAATATGCACAATGTTATATATTCATTATAACTTAATTATACTATATTCAAATAGTATAATAATATCTGTATATTAATATTTACTATCTTTTTTTTATGCAAACCAAAGAACAAAAAAAAAGAAATGATTTTACATACATTGCATAAATCGATTATGGTAAACTTGTTAAGGCTTTACGACTGTCGACTCTTCATTTCACATCAAGTAAAGGCTGTCAAGCTATGTTGTTTTGTTATCCCGGGAAGAGCAAAGCAACGGGCAATAATCTCATAAAAAAGGAGGTATTACAGCAATGAAAAAGAGACTATTAATCTTCATTTTATTTGCTGCAGTTGTATCAATTCTATTCATGTTAAATGTTACGTCTGGTCTGAGTGCTGCAACAGTGACTATATATCCTGCACCTGAAACATTGTCCACGAGTAGTGATTTTTCAGCCTGGGCAGACAATAATGAGGTAACGGTGTGGGAGAATCCTGACGGAGCACCGGTAGCAAATTTTGCGTTCAGCGGGGATTCGATAACCGTAAAGGTAAAGTACAAGTCATCTTTTACCAGTGCAAAAGTTCTTCCCAGTGCATACAACATCAGTGTAACTAAGACGGCTTCGGATACAGCAGAATTTGAAATTCCCAATTCCACAAAGAGCAGGGTTATTTTCAGGGTGGATAATGATGAATCAAAACAACTTTATGTCTTTGGTGATCCCGGTCCGGTTCAAACACCTCCACCTGGGGCTACCGTATATGAAGAGGGTGCACATTATCCGACCGGCGGTAAAATTACAATGAGTGACAACCAGACTATCTTCCTGGAACCGGGAGCAGTTATATATGCTGCGATTGATGGAAGCGGTAAGGATAATGTAAAGGTACTGGGCAAGGGGGGCATCATAATCACAAGCGACCAGCAGGACGGACGGGTAGCAGGGGTAGCTTTTGAGAATCATGCCAGCAATATTGAAGTAAAGGATGTTATCATAACCGACAGTGATATAAATTCGGGCAGGGGTTCTATAGCTTTCAGGGGATGTACCGACAATGTAGTATGTGAAAATGTTAAAGTTATGGGATTTCATACATGGGCTGACGGCCTGAGTATCGGTGGCAATGATGACATGCGTATTAAGGATATGTTTGTGATAGCCGGTGACAATGCGGTAACTTGCGGATACTGGGGAGTTATGGACGATGTGGTTGTAGATAACATTGTTTTGTATCAGCCTCAGGGAACATGCACCGGTATGATATTTCCACAAGGCTGTGATGCTTCACTTATACCATCAGGAGAACCTAATCCCAAAATAAAGAATGTCATATTCAGGAATGTATATGGTATTAAGTGTACAGGTGGAGAGCATGCGTTTGTAGGATGCTACTGGGGTGATACCAGGTATGGAGCGGACAATCTCATTTTTGAAAACTGCTATATTGAATCCGATGCAAACAATGACTGTATGATATATAACCATCAGCCCAATGATACAAGAATGAATGGTGATGTGCATATGCAGTTCTATAATGTGCATAATGAAAGCACATCGTCAGGGGGGTATTCAGAACCGGGATTTCATGTCGTATTCGATAACACATATTTTGCCAATGACAATCTGATAGAGAGTGTTGCTGAAGCAGGTGTCGGCGGCGGAGGTGAAGTAGAAGTCAGGAACATAAAAATGAAACGATATGAAGCTGAAAACGGAAGCCTGTCAGGAATATCTTCAACCGACAGATCAAATGCGTCCAATGGCAAGGCAGTTACAGGTATGGATACAGTTGGTGATTACAGCAGGGTTACTGTGAATATGGAGAATACTTCTATCTATAATGCTCAAATACGCTATTCCAACAGTGGAGGGTCTTCAGCTTCAAGAGCATTGTATGTGAATGATACGTATATAAAAACTGTTACCTTTGACTCCACGGGAGGGTCTGATTTGTGGGATACGGTTTCATTAGGTAACCTGTCACTTAATGCTGACAACAATACAATAGAAATCAAATATGACTCAGGAAATTCAGGAACGGTTGATATTGATTATTACGAGATATCTTTTGTTGATATCTATGCTCCAACTTCTACTCCTACACCAACGCCAAGTCCCACTCCCACACCACATCCCACACACGGTATGTTCACAGCAAGCCAGGATATCGGGGATGTGGGAGCTGCCGGTTCAATCTCATACAGTGACGGCACATATACTATGGAAGGTTCAGGATCAGACATTTACGGAACTGCAGATGAGTTCCGATTCTGGTACAAGCAGATAACCGGTGACTGTGTAATAATGGCGAGAATTTCCTCAATTGAAAATACAAATTCATGGGCAAAGGCCGGTTTGATGTTCAGAGAGAACCTTAATGCAAACAGCAAGTTTGCTGATATAGTAGTCACACCGTCAAATGGGGTGTGCTTTCAATACAGGGATACTGCCGGAGGGAATGCCTCGCCTATGGATACAGTACAGGGAGTGGATGCCCCAAGGTATCTTAAGCTCAAAAGGGCAGGAGATGTGTTTAGTGCCTATTATTCAAGTGACGGAATGACATGGACCAGAACAGACAATAGCCTGACATTGTCCTTAAGCAGCAGTGTATATGTTGGATTATGTGTCACATCACACAATGACGGCACTCTTTGTACTGCGGTATTTGATAATGTGTCTCATTGGGAAGAGCTTCCATCAACACCGACACCCACACCTGAGACTACATCAA
>CAYYGK010000260.1:0-3418 GCA_964471145.1 uncultured Eubacteriales bacterium
TAGGAGACTATGCAAAGAAACGATATTTAACCTTGAAAATTAAACATCTTATTCAGTTTTACTTTGCATAGTCTCCTGTTTGAGGCTTCCTATAACTCCGACAACCATTCCATCAAGTCATCGTTTTCACTCCAGTCAGGCAGGTTGGAATCCACCAGTTCCGGATAAGCATTTTCCAAGGCTTTACGTTTGAGTTCCGTGTCAGCCCTGGCATAAATTTCAGTAGTTTTTATATCGCTGTGGCCCAGAAAATCACGGATATAAATCAGGTTTACACCAGCCTGAAGCAGATGGACAGCCTTCGAATGTCTTAGCATATGGCATTTCACTTTGTCCGGAACCTTGTCGGAGATCTCATGGGCGGTTTTTGCATATTTTCCGATAATATAGGCCACCCCTTCTTTGGTCAGATTATTGTGCTGATTGTTGGTGAAAAGCGGATACTCATTTTTATACGGAACATCCAGCCTGTTTTCAGAAATGTATCTTTCAAGGATGGTGGCTGTATTCCGCATAATGGGCACCCTGCGTACTTTGTTCCCTTTTCCTGTGAGGACCAGTATGGGATTGCTACCTGCAGTGAAATCTTTTACGGTTAAATCTATGATTTCCTGTACCCTGGCCCCACTGTCATACATGAGGCTCAGTAAGGCCAAGTCACGGCGTCCCCTTGCCGTATTTTTATTCGGCTGTTCTAGAAGGATCTTGATCCCAGCGGGTGATAGGTGTTCCACTACGTTCTGTCGTTTTTTCTTCATCGGAATTGCCAGTACCTGCTGGTAATGGTACAGAGCCTGAGGTGATTCTGTCTGGGCGAACCGAAAAAAAGAATGGATTGCCGTTAAGCGTAGGTTTCTGGTAGAAATAGAACTTTTCCGTTCTGTTTCCAACCAGAGAAGAAACCTCCCTATCCGTTCGGCTGACAGTTTCTGCATAGTCACCTTTTCAACAGGCAGACCATCCTCTGCACAAAAACAGAGTAGAAGCTTAAAGGTATCCCGGTAGGATTTTACTGTATTCTGGCTGACATTCTTTTGCACGGTAAGGTATTCTGAAAGGAAACATGTAAGATGCCTGGAAAAATCAGTCGGTTTCATATGGCTGGCCCTCCATGTCAGGGATGATGTCCTTATAACACCGCTCTAGCCTTAACTGTATCTCCGGAAAAACATCGGCTGTAAGCCGCAGGTAATAGGCGGTTTCATTAAAGGTTTGATGTCCCAAGTAAGTCCGCATCATCGGGAGCAGGACCATAAGATCCCTGTCCTGCTCTGCCCATGCCTTCAGACGGTAGATGCAGTAGGCGTGGCGAAAGTCGTGGACTCTAGGGCCATCCCCAGTATGGGAAATGCCTGCACGCCAAAGGAAACGGCGGAAATTTTTATACACATTTCCGACTGTCATTGGTTTTTCCCCAAAGGCAGGGAAAAAATACCGTTCCGGTTGTGGGAAAGGATGCACCTCCCTTGCATACACCCTCATGCGCAAAGCCATGGAATCTGGCATGGGGACGAGCCTGCTGTTATGGTTTTTGGAATCCAGGACGGAAAGCACCCCCTGTTCAAGGTCGACATCCTGAACTTTCAACAGCCGTGCCTCCGAGCACCTGAGTCCACACGAAAGGAGCAAACGAAAGAAAACCGGCATGATTAGATGTCTGTAAGGGTGTTCTGGTCGAGGGCAACATTTATCAGTTTCTACAAAAAAACGTCTGAGTTCATCTGGTGTGTAAATATGGGGGACATACCGCTGTCCCATTGGGTAATAATTGTCCGGCAGGATCCAGGTATCTAACCCAATACTATCCAGATATTTAGCGAACTGGCGGATGACGGATGAGCGTGAACACTGGTTAGCTGCTGTTTCATGCATGGTTTTTGCGCACCATCTGGTAACTGCTTGTTTTGTAAGCACAGTAAGGTCTGTGTAATTCGATGTAAGATAGGCATCAAACCTTTTCAAGATTCCATGTTCCGTATTGTATTTATAACCGATTGCCCTTTTCAGGGAGACAAAATCCTGCATCTCCTTTCTGAAAGGCCCGATAAAAATAGGATCATTCAATGCGGATCACCTCCTCAAAGTCGAGGGGGCATTCTACCAGACGGTCCATATCCACTTTCAGGTAGATAGCAGTGGAATTCGTGTCCAGATGCCCGATGATATCAGAGATGACTGGGAGTGGGGTGTCCTTTTCCAAAAGGACGCTTGCCATTGTATGACGGAGACTATGCATCCCGCGCCGCTTTTTCAGGACGGGGATATGAGCTTTTACCATGTAAGCCTTAATCAGCTGGTGCAGGTGGTCTCCTTCTGCAAAGGGGAGGAAAGGGGCCATGTGGCGCACAAAAATGCGCTGGCTGTCTACCTTCGGCCTTCCGTATTTCAGGTAATCAATGACGGCCCATCCGACATCCTGAATAAGAGGGAGCTCCATTGGCTGTTTCGTCTTCGACTGCACGAAGCAGAGTTTCTTCTCCGCCCAGTTGAAGTTGTCAAAACAGAGATTTTTAATGTCAGTACAGCGCAACCCAAGGCTGCATGCAATTAGGATGATGGCATAATCCCTCTTGCCTTTTGGGCTTCCCCGGTCAATGGCATCAACCAGCTTTTTAAGTTCCTCATGTGTCCATACCGAAGGGATTGCCGTCTGCTTCCGTGCCTTGACCATTGGCATTTTTGCAGCAAAATCTCTGGGAACAGTACCTTCATGGTAAAGAAAGCGGAAGAAGGCCCTGAGTGAGCATACGTTCTGTTCAACGGTTTTGTAAGTGAAACCTGCAAGTGTACGGATGTAGGAATTGATGATGTCAAGCGTCACCATTTCAAAACCATACATTCCTTGTGCTGCCAAGTAATCCATGAAATAAGAGGATTGTTTCACATAATGCTCCGTGGTCACTTTGGAATACTCTTTTTTGACACAGAATTGTTGGAATCGGCTGCTTGTCTCAATAAAGAATGGGTCGGTCAGTATCTGCCGGTGCTTCAGATATCTCCGCAGGATGGCGTTGTGCATCTGAAAATCACCAATCATCCGAATAATCCGTAGTTCCTGTGTCTGGGCCTGTGGAAGTGTTTTTCCAAAGTCATCCTGGGTAATGCCAAAATGTTCAAAGACGAAATCCATCCCGAGCTGTTCGGTGTAATAAAGTACACCACGGTTTTGGGCAAAATCCATCAGCTGGTTCCACCGTCTGCGGTAGAATTTCATGCTGCCTTCCGTATAACCGAGACGCAGAAGTTCCTGTTCCAAACCAGACAGAAGATCGAGTAATAGTTTTTTCTCCATAATTAGTACCTCCGTTTTGATATTTTGAGACTGTTCTCATAAATATCATCGGAGACTATGCAAAGTAAATCAAAACGGAATTCTTTATACTATAGAGATAATGGGTTTACTTAGCATAGTTACTTT
>CAYYGK010000261.1:0-3400 GCA_964471145.1 uncultured Eubacteriales bacterium
GAATCCCCACGCTGTTTACTCGCCATTGAATGGATTGCGAAGGGAAGGATGGATAAAGTACAAAGATGTGCAGAAACTTATAGAATACGTAGAATCAAATGTACCCTGTGCAAAAGTTGTATCCCCAATATGTTCACACATCCCTGAGGGTAACTCCACTGTTGGAACTGAAGCCATGTTTCTTATTGAAGGTTACCTTAAAGGCGGATATCCTCCTGCCTTAGACTCAGGATCATTTGAAAAGAAGGAACCCAAATGGTATAAGAATGAACTGGAAAACTACTGGAAAGATAGACTTAATGAACGTTGCAGTGTTGTTTATTTAAGGTCTCTTAAGGGCTCGCAGCTGCAACTATTAGAATTATCCAGATACTCGAGCACCAACTTTGGAATACAGAGGGTCTATGACCAGTATGAACTTGAAAAGACAGTTCAGGCAATAGATAAAAAAGTGTGCCTGTGGATTGATATTGAAGCAGTAAATGGACTGAATAAGGAATGGCTTTTAAAAAAGGCTGTAGAGGAAAAATATCCGGTATTGCTTATAGGTAACGGAAATGCACTATACTCTTTCAGGGATATACTGGGTATTGGCAGAAATATTATAGGTCCTCAAGTGCAAGAGGAAGACAGACGGAAAGAAGGGTTTTCTGCGTATCTTATGCTTAATGTGGAAGACAAGGATGGACTTAAGGAAAGCTCCATATTAAAAGGCTTACCAGGTGAAGTAAAAGTTGCGGATCTTGAAGCGGTATCAAAAATTCTTCTTAATGGAGGAGGAGTTTTTTTTGAATGCGATGATTCTGATACCGGGAAGGCACTCAGATGTAAATTCTGGAATGTAAAATCATCCGTGGAATCCAGCCATATCCAGGATGTTGTACAGTCTTTGGAAGGAGTTGACTGGTCTGAGATATACAGACTAAGCAGAGATGACTGCTTCTCTATAATGAACTGGTTTGCAGAACAGGCAAAGTCTGGTAACGAACAGGCACTTAAAGCCCTGATGTCTAATCGTAAGGGACTGGATGGGGCCATTGCTGAGAACTATTCATGGCAGATAGGAGATATCCTTGCATCAAAAACAGATACGTTCATAAAAACTCTGTCTGGCTTGGATGAAAGCGATATTGATGATATATTAAAATTTATAAACCATGAAATTGAAGGAAGAAAGGAGCTTTCCAAAAAGCTTGATGCTTTTCTCAAAGGCGCATCTCTTGATGAAAAGGAAGAATCAATAGTTAAACGCCTTCTTGGTTTCAGGATAGTTAATGTTAAAACGGTGAATGAGTTCCTGGAGGCAGTGGGGCCCCAAAAAATAATTAAATTAAGTCCAGGTATATATCAGCTTGGTGATATACCGGATGAATACAAGGGAAACGAGTATGTTACTGTAAGACAGGGGAATCTGGTAATTCATGATGTAGAGGATTTGACTATCAAGGGACTTATCGAGCAGCCAGCGGAGGTTGTTACCAGCAGGCAGACAGCAAATGTTATCACATTCGAAAAAAGTATGAATATCAGTATTGACAATTTAAAACTTGGCCATTGGCCTGCTTCAGGTGGATGCAGTGGAGGAGTTGCTGTTTTTGATAGCTGCAGGGGCATAGCCATAAATAATTCAATGCTGTTTGGTTGCGGGATTAACGGACTGGAATTATGCAATACCAGTGAGGTTTATTTTAAAAACTCAAAAATTACAGATTGCAGTATGTATATCATGTTTTTGAGCAAATCGGAAAAAATCAATTTTACTGACTCAAGTTTCAGTAAAAATGATGGAACTGAACTGATAAATATAAACAGCTGTGAGCATGTAATTTTTGATAAATGCACGTTTGCAGATAATAAAGCAGGTAGTGATACAGCTGCATTCTTTGTTATTGATTGTGCATATTCACCTTATGTACACTGGGAAGAACACGAAGGCATATCAGATGTAAAAGTAATGAACTCAACCTTTGCAAACAATGCAATATCATCTGAACAGCTGCTGAGGACTCCTGATAAAAGCAGCGAGAGGCTGACATTTGAAAACACAGTTTTTGAGGGAAACAGCTTTGATGAGATGTCAGAACTTAGAAAATAATACCAGGTGAAAGTACTGAAAAAAACTATTGTATTTATATTATACATCTCCCTTTCTGCTGTTTTTGCATTTGGAGCATATATACAGACCATGTAATACGCTTTTAATTGAAGCTTTGCACAGCAGTATGTTATAATAGGCATGGTTTGGTAAAAACTTAAAAGAGCCGGAATTCGGAGGGTTAGGGTTGTCACTTAAACTTTTTAAAAGTTTTGTAAATCAGATTAATGATATTATAGATGCCTGCTTCGGAATAATGGACGAGGAAGGCACAATACTGGCCTGTTCAAACGGGGACAGGGAAGGGGATGTTGACAGCGATGCAGCAGAGATGGTGCAGGAGTCATCACAAGACATCGTTATTTCCCGGGGAGTATGCTACGGAAAAGTTGTAATACGTAACAAACTGCAGTTTATAGCTTTTATGGAATCTGAAAGTGAACGGGACCAAAGCATGATGAAACTTATAACAATGAACATAAGGAACATGAAGGTATACTACGATGAGAAATATGACAAGGCCAATCTTATAAAGAATATTATAATGGACAACATACTGCCTGGAGATATTGCATTGAGGGCAAAGGAGCTTCACCTGGAGTACAATGCTGACAGGATTGTACTCCAGGTTAAGACAGAAAAAAACAAGGATGTATATCCCCCGGAAATAATACAGAACCTTTTTCCTGACAAGGGCAGGGATTTTGTTGTTGTGCTGGATGATGAAAACACCGTACTGGTCAGGCAGCTCAGGTCAAATAACAAGAAACAGGAAATAGACAGGACAGCAAAGTCCATAGTTGATACTCTAAACACAGAGCTTATGGTAAAAGCCTATGTAAGTATAGGTACTGTCGCACCCAACATCAAGGAGATAGGCCGTTCATACAAGGAAGCACAGACGGCTATGCTTGTAGGGGGGATATTTGAAAGTGATAAATCCATAGTAAACTACAATAATCTGGGACTTGGAAGACTTATATATCAGCTTCCCACAACACTGTGCAGGATTTTTCTAAAAGAGGTGTTCACAAAAGGATCACTTGAAAATCTGGATTCTGAAACAATACTGACAATCCAGAAGTTCTTTGAGAACAACCTTAACGTAAGCGAGACTGCCAGACAGCTTTATGTGCACAGAAACACGCTTGTCTACAGGCTTGACAAGATTAAGAAGATTACGGGACTGGATCTTCGTGAGTTTGATGATGCCATAATATTCAAGGTGTCCATGCTTGTAAAAAGATATCTGGACAAAAACGACCAATTTTACAGGAGCAGGTAGGAGAATTTACATGATTGAAT
>CAYYGK010000262.1:0-3377 GCA_964471145.1 uncultured Eubacteriales bacterium
TTCAGCAGCACTTTTTAAAACAGCTTGTTGAAAACAGCAAATTAAGCAGCAATATCAGGGAAGAACTGGAATACTGCAATATATACTTTGAGAATCCCCTTTACTGCGTGGTACTGGCAGACATATCATCAGCTTTTAATACAGGTGTTTTTGAAAACAGTGAAAAAGGCTTTAAAATGATAGTAGCATTCAAAAAAACTGTTCAGACAGCTTTTGAAAAGCATGATATTTCCGGATACCTGATAGAGAATGACCTTGGAAAGTATATTCTTCTTCTTAACTGCAAGGAATCTATTAGCCTCAAAGGATTTATTGAATCAATAAACAGGCACTACTGCTCGATCAACAGTATAAACGAACTGCTCATAACCCCGTCCTATGCTGTAGGGGATTTTTATGAAAGCATTGACGGGTACTACAAATCTTACAAAGAAGCTCTTGAAGCGCTAAAGTACAAAATACTTGAGGGAGAGGGAAGCATTATCTTCTACAGTGACATAAAGGACAGAATTTTCAGCAATTACTACTATCCCATTGCGGATGAAATCAATCTGATTTCATCCATTAAGGAGTGCAATTTCCCAAAGGCCGAACAGTTGCTTGACAAGATATTTAATGAAAACATATACAGGAGCAATCTTGACATCCAGTCTGCAAGGTGCATCTATTACGAACTTGTAGCCACACTCATTAAGACAATACAGCAAGTAGGGTTAAACCCTAATGAACTCATAGATTACCAGCATCTCAACAAGCTTGAAACTCTTTTTGATATACATGAGTATCTCAAAACATGCCTGAGCAATATCTGTGACATTATCAGGCAAAAACAAAACAACGATCTTTCTGATTTTGAGCACAGGATAATTGAATTTGTCAGGGAAAACTGTTTTAACCATAATCTGTCACTGAATCTCATATCAGATAATTTTGATATAACCGGTTCATATGTTTCACAGATATTCAAGAACAAGTTCGGCATATCCTACTCGGAGTTTGTAAACAGGAAGAGAATAGAGAAAGCACTGCAGTTGATGAAAGAAACCGGTTATAAACTTGGTCAGGTTCTAAATGAAGTAGGGTATGACAGTTCGGATACATTCAGAAGAAACTTCATCAAGTACACAGGCAGAAAACCTTCCGAATACAGACAGGTATAGATAGTTCACACAAGCTTTACGGCATACTCTATTGCCTGCAGCATGCTTTTTTCTGATGCAATTCCTTCTCCTGCAATATCACATGCTGTACCATGATCCACAGAAACCCTTACTACAGGAAGCCCGAGAGTTATGTTGACGCCGCTTATTTCCTGCCGTTTTAACGGGTCCGCATTCCATTTGAAACCGCTGACCTTGACAGGAATATGCCCCTGGTCGTGATACATGGCCACCACAACATCATACATGCCTCCTATTGCTTTTGAAAACACCGTATCCGCAGGTATAGGGCCTTTAGCATTCATTCCCTCTTTTACAGCCTGTCTGACCGCAGGTTCAATCTCTTCCTTCTCCTCATCTCCAAAAAGACCGTTTTCACCACAGTGGGGATTAAGACCTGCAATCCCTATTCTGGGTGTTTCAACTCCCATCTTCCTGCAGGCTTGACATGCAAGCCTTGAAACCGTCAGGATTCGGTCTTTTTTCACCAGATCACAAGCCTTCCTTAGAGACACATGAGTTGATACATGGGCTACCCTCAGGTTGCCTTCTGCCAAAAGCATTGCATAGTCTTTTGTACCAGTCAGACATGCATAGATTTCTGTATGACCGGAAAAATTAACACCTGCCATATGCAGGGCTTCCTTGTTTAATGGTGCCGTAACGGTTGCATCGACTTCTTTTGACTTAGCAAGTTCTATTGCCGTCCTGACATATTCAAATGCGGCTCTGCCTGTGACTTCTGATACAATTCCGGGCTTAACATGTGCCAGGCTTGTTCTGTTGGGATTAACCACATCAATACAACCATGTACAAACCGTGAGCAGCACAGTCTTGAAACAGCCCTGACATTAATGTCTCTTCCCGTAAACTGTACTGCCTTCCTCATCATACCAGGGTCCCCTATAACAAGCGGTCTGCTTTTTTCATACACTTCTTCATGTGCAAGAGCCTTGGCTATCACTTCAGGCCCTATACCTGCCGCATCACCCATTGTAATAGCTATAACAGGTCTTTTACCTGACATGTCTTAAACCCCTTCCAAATATTTTATTACATTGTTTATTGTCTCTTCGTTTCCAAATCCGCCGGCTTTTGTAACGATACTGAGCATATCATTCCTCCCGCTAATGCGCCCCTCACATACGGGAACAAGCGATTCAACAGTTTCAACAACTGTAAGAAAAGATATCCCCAGCTCTCTGCAAACGCTCAGCGCAGTATCCCCACCTGTCAGCATAATACCTGATAACTCCGTTCCCGAGTATATGATTTTTCGGACGACTCGTGCCACAAGCTTCAGTATACTCCTGCTGTAACCCTCTAACTCTTTAGGTGCTGCACCGGGATTTTCTATCGCTCTGCTGTTCCCTGCCGCATCCAGCACTACACTCCTGCCCTCCCCCAGCATTTTTCTTAACCTGTCTGCTATCTCCTCAGATTTAGGTACAGGATCTGTGTAGTCCTTATGGCAGTTGATTACTTCAACTCCTGAGTCAAGTGCTCTGGCTATCTGTGTCTTTGTCATTTCCGCAGGGCTTGCGGAAACGACCAGGGCAGGAATTCCGTTCTTTCCTGCTTTTGCTCTCCCATGTCTGCCTTGGTGCATACCAAGGTTTACAGCTATATGTTTGAATAGTCCCGCAGAACCGCATGGAAGCAGTTTATAGGATGATTTATGTATGGCTGAAGCTATAACCGACAAGTCTGCTGCGGTCTCCGCATCAGCAACGATTATTCTGACACCTCTTTTCAACAACCTGCCCATTTCTGTCAACAGAGCATCTTTACCCCTTTTTACTGTTTCAATCTCCAGCACACCTGTTGCAAGCCTGGTCTGCATATTTACGATATCGGGAATATATGAACTATCTACAGATGAAAGCACATCTCTTGCAATGGAGCACCTGTCAAGGAGTGTTGAATGTATGTATTGACAGCCTTTCAAGGTCTTTCTTCCTGTTTCGGGCAGTGCTGGTGCGACAACAGCTGCATCCATACCCGTCATCTTTAAAACCTGCTCTATCTCCCGGCCTATATTCCCCCTCAGGGTGGAGTCTATTTTTTTGTAAATAAGCTGAAGGTCTGAGTTCAGTACCAATTTATTAATACCTTTTAGCACTTGGCTTGCGATGTCTGGTTTAAGGTTCCTTGTGTCTGTATTTATTGACAGCATATCATATTCGCATGGAAGCTGCCCGGTATTGGCTTCCATC
>CAYYGK010000263.1:0-2339 GCA_964471145.1 uncultured Eubacteriales bacterium
TCATAAGTAAACTATCCTGTACTCAGATATATTAAAAGCCCTGATTACATCTTCTACACAGGATATTCTGACTGAAATGAACAAATCTCTGTTTCTATTCAAGGTGGTTTTTAATATTTGACAAAACCCATTTCCTGTTAATTCAACAGGACCAATTTCATCTATGTAGATTGGACTCATCCCTTTTTGCAAAATATTTCTAATAATGCCTTGTGCAAAAGCAAATCCATCTTTTGAAAAACTAAACCTTCCAAATTGCAGCTCTTCATTCCAGTAAATTGGTATATGCTGTTTAAAGCATATAAATGGCATACTTTCTCCGGTTTTTAAATGCAAAATCTCATATCCGCAAAAGGTTTCTTTATTAAACAGCTTTTGAGTTACAAATCCATCTCCACATAGGGTTTCTGCATATATTGATAACATTTTGCATGTTTTGCCTTGATTAATTCCACAAGTAACTATATTTACCATATTGCCCTCATATGATTGTGGTCTGATTTGCCATACTTTACGGTCTGCATTTCAGAAATGATGGATACAGCTATCTCATGTGGCATTGTTCCACCAATGTCAAGTCCAACAGGTGCGAATAAAGAGGAATAGTCTAATTGATCTTTGAAGTCTTCCTTTAATTGTTTTAAAAAACCTTCATATTTTTTTCTTGAAGATAAAAGTCCAATATAGTCAGGTTTATATCCCGAATTATAGATACATCTTAACACCTCATAATCATACTTATGACTATTCGTAGCAATTAACACAAAACTTCCCCGTTCAATATTCAAACTCTTGATAAGTTGATTGTATTTACCTGATACTGTCTCATGTGCTCCATTAAAATTGTCAAAAATTCCTTCCCTGTGGTCAATTACTGTTATATTATAATCCAAATATTTTAAAAAATCTATAACCGCTCTGCCAACATGCCCTGCTCCAAAAACATATACGTGAGTAAGGTTATTCACGTATTCATAGAATAGTGTTACACTGCCCCCACAAACCATGTCTGTATTTTGCGCATCTTCATGAATACAGTTTTCGGTTAAATCATACTTCTGCAAGAGACTCTTTTTCGTGGACATTAGCTGTAATGCTTTTTCATAAGCAGTCTGCTCTATTGCGCCTCCGCCTACTGTGCCGTGTCTTTTTCCATTAGGGGTGATAAGCATTTTTGCTCCAGCTGTTTGCGGACCTTCCCCTGTTTTTTCTACAACAGTAATAAGCATAAACTGTTTTCCGGATTTTCTTGTTTCTTTTATCTTGTCATAAATATCCAACATAAATCACTCTCTTTCTTTTACTATAGGAAGTATAAGGTAACTGCAGAAGCTAAGGCAAACATAAATACAGAAAAAACTGGCTGAGTGTTTGAAAAATCAGAACGTTTGGCTGGCCTCCTGTTTTTTTGTAATCTGGTAAAAATATATATTATTGCTGCATTTGCCAGACCTTCAAAAAGTATAAACTTAATTATACTGCCATAACCGCTCTCTAACAAACCAGAAAAAATGTTAAAGAAGGTCAGTACAAATGTATATACTACAAACAATGCTCTCCACAGAGTACTTATAAATACTATACCTTTTACAGGTATTCGAGTTCTATACACTGTAAATATTTTAAATGCTGCAGTAACCAACAAAGTCTCGAAAATTATACATACTGCAGGATTAACAATCTGTATTACAGGTACAATGGGAAAAAGTAAATCTATAAGTTTTATGCTCGCAGCAACGACACCAATAATGAAAATTGCAATAACATTTTTTGTTTTTCTATACGTTGTATTCATAAAATAAAAACCTATCGGGAACATAATGAACCCGGCCATTCCCGTTGGAAACAAATGTAGCATATACCCTAATACTGCTTCAGTAACGCCCCAAAGAGACCCATAAAAAATACATGTTGAAATGAAATTTTTAGTATTATGATTTTTCATATCAAAATCACTCCTTTTCATAATTAAACTATCTCTTATTTTTACAAGCAAAATATAGTTTCTCAGCTGTCACAGGAAGTTCTCTGATTATTATTCCTGTAGCATCATAAACGGCGCCAGCGATGAGTGGCCCAACCGGAATTGCCGCACTCTCTCCAAGTCCTTTTGAGCCAAAAGGGCCAGGCCCATCCTGGTTTTCAACAAAACAGCTTATCATTTCCATAGGGATATCCTTGCTGGTAGGTACGCAATAATCCAATGGATTGCCATTTAAAAGCAATCCTTTATCACTGTAAATCAGATTCTCCATTAATGCTTGCCCTAACCCCATTAAGGAACCCCCTTCCTCCTGGCCTTCAGCCTGGATTGGATTTATAACTTTGCCGATATCACT
>CAYYGK010000263.1:2349-3365 GCA_964471145.1 uncultured Eubacteriales bacterium
GACACAAACCAGTTTCTTTATGGTGATTTTACCTGTATGTTTATCAACCTCAATTTCGGCACCCTCTATAATGAATTCCCAAAAATCAGCTGGTCCGCCCAAAATGTGGCCCTTCATTCTTTTACCTGTAAAGCTGCCTTTTCCAATAATCTCTCCCTGGTGAATACCAAAGTATTCCTCCATAAACTCTGCATATGTTATCCTCCTGATATCAAAGCCAATGTTTCCATTTTCTACCTTTATATTATTTCTGTCTATTCCATAATAATCGGAGGCCATAATTTGAAGCTGTTCGAGTATGTCTTTACATGCATTAATAACTGCCGTGCCCATGCTTACAGTAGCACGGCTTCCAGCAGTAGCCAGATCATATGGTGCTGCACCTGTATCACCCAGAATAACCGAAACCGATTCAAAGGGCAGACCAAGTATTTCTGAAGCAAACTGAGCCATGACAGTCCTTGCCCCCTGGCCCATTTCGGTTGTAGCTGAATATACGGTTGCACTTCCGTCAGAATGCAGGCGAACTATGGCATTTGATTTAGAACCATGAATACCACTTTTGATACCAATGGCTATAGACCTCCCTGTATTTTTGCTTTTTGGTGTATTCCACCCCAGAAGCTCTGCAGTTTTTTCAAGTACCTCGTGCCAGTCTCCGTCACAGAGAATATCTCCCGGAACCAGCGTATGGCCTTTTTCTGGAAGATTTATTCTGCGAATTTCCAGGGCATCCATACTGAAATAATGTGCAGCCTCATTAAGCTGTGATTCCAAGGCAAATACCAGCTGAGGCATTCCAAAGCCTCTAAAAGCTGTACCGGGTACTGTATTTGAATAAACAGCGTTTGCTGTCATTTTCATATTGGGTGTCGCATAGGCCCCGCAGCAAAGATAGCTGGCCTTCCTGATAAGCCTGGGGGCTGCATCCACATATGCACCCATAAGATAATCGGCCTTTATCTCCTGAAATACAATTTTCCCTTTGCAATCAAATCCAGTAGTTATTTTTACCC
>CAYYGK010000264.1:0-3365 GCA_964471145.1 uncultured Eubacteriales bacterium
ACAGCAGGAAGGAAAGAAACCCGCAGATTATAAGCAAACTGCAGGATATAAATATTGATGTAACTTATGAGGATGTTGCCAGGGAAACAGCGGGAGAGGTGATGGGCAGGCTGCATATTGCAAGGGCATTATGCAGGAAAGGATATGCAAGAGACATTCAGAATGCATTTGAATTATATTTGTCTGAGGGAAAGCCTGCGTTTGCTAAAAGGGTGAAGCTTACTGCCACGGAGGGTATACGGGCAATATCCGAAGCGGGAGGGCTTCCGGTGCTTGCACACCCTATATATCTTAACAGGTCTTCTCAGGAGCTTGGGGAGTTTATCAGCAGCCTTGTTCTTGATGGTCTTAAGGGTATGGAGGTTTACTATTCCGAAAACAGTGAACAAGAAACAGTATTTTTTGAAAGACTTGCGGCGGATTTGAACCTGATACCTGCCGGAGGAAGCGATTTCCATGGAGACAACAGACCAGGGGTCTTTATTGGAAGGGGCAGGGGACATCTTTCGATTGATTACAGTATTTTAAAGAAAATTAAAGAAAACCTGCCGGTATGAACAGCCCTGATTTGCACAATAATATAGTTACAGGCATTACTGAATATTTCAGGGTTGGAGTGTGAGACATGATACATGCCCTGGCAAAATACTGGCTGGTATTTGCTGTACTGCTGTTACTGGCTGTTCTAATGTTTACACTGTGGATACTGTTTTCAGGCAGTGGCTATAACGAAGTTCCCTCAAGAGGGGTTTTCATTTAGGGTTCATGTAAAATACTCTATTACCGCATTGGGAAACCTTTCATTTATGAGTTCGGTCATGAATCTTCGTATTTCAGCTGATTCGTCATTTGAATATATGTATTTGAACCTGCCGAATTTCCCCCACTTAAGCCTTCTACCCGTTTCATCCATATCAAGCCGGGTATTTGGAAACCTTTCAAGGATGAGGCTTTTAGCGTTTTCGGTAAACCTGTATTGTATAAGCTCGAACGTAATCTCCCTGCCCGATCCTTTAGCCCCCATTTTTTCATGCAGCACATCCATCAGTTCACGGTACTCTTCTTTCCACTTGCCGTAAATCATAATGGGTGCTATAACAAAGCCCGTGGGATATCCGGCGGTTGAAAGCTTTGCGGATGCTTCTGCACGCTCATCAAGAGTACTGGTACCGTGTTCAAATGTGTTTATCACATACCTTGAGTTTATACTTACCCTGAAGTGTGTATGCCGGTTGTGGTCAAGGTCTAGCAGGCTGTCAACATTATCATACTTGGTGACTACCCTCAGACGTCCTTTGTCAAGCCCTGCAAAAAACCCTATAGTTTTTGCAAGCGCTCCGCTTATATGTTCCAGTGAAAGGGGATCGCCCAGGCTTGCAGCTTCAAAGGTTGCTGTTTTTCCATTTTTTTTCCTGATGTATTCCAGTATTACGTCAAAGATATCCTGCAGGTTGACATACAGCTTAAGATAAGGCTTTTCACCATGGGTAGTCTGCAGATAACAGTATTCGCAGTGGCCTGGGCAGCCTGCAACCAGATTGAACTGCCAGTCGGCAGACGGACGACACACATCCAATTTCTTTGCGCGTGTTGTGGTCACAAGGAGAGTTTTCTTTGCCGAAGAGTATGCCTGCTTTGGTGTTTTTCCAGGTATGATGCTCTTTATCCTGCTTACCGGAGACCTTGCAATTTCAACGCCTTTTAATTCAAGGTATTTTAAAATATTCCTTCCCATTTCATAACCGAGTGCTGTTGAAGTAAAAACCGCCCTTTCGGGCATATACAGTTTCAGCATAATCACTTCCTGTAAAGGCTTCTGCTTTATTCTTTCCTCAGTTGTGCTGTATATATACCTGTGCTGAAAAAAAGGAATGACCATTGAAAAGAATATAGCAATTTGCTATAATTTTAATACTAATACTAATACCTGTTCAGTACAGATTACATCAGAATATTTATCTATAATTCATATTTTGAACGATATCGATACTGGCATTAGGGGGATTGTTATGAATGTATATCAGGCAGGTGCATGGCATGATTTTTGTATAAATAAAAAAAATGATATAAAAACAAACACCTGCTTCATAATACCGGAAAATGTACAAGAGAACAACATATTTGCTCAAATGGAAGGCTCTAAGAAAAAAAGTGTTTTTAAAATCCATGAACTTGTTCACTCCTATATTAAAAATGTTCATGGTGGGATAATAATATCACCCCATATTATTGAATCCATTATCAGTTCTATCATATCAGAAAGTCTGGCAGGTTATCTTAATATTGAAAAGTACAGACAGAGCTATGTAAAAGCACTTGCTGATTTCATCAACAGCTTTCGAAGCAGTACGCTATTGGGATTAAGGCAGGCTATAACTGATATAAAGGGGGAGAGGCTTTCGGGCAGGGATGAGGACCTTATCAGGATTTACGACGAATATGAGAAAAGGCTGCCCCAATATGGCTTTGATTTAAGATATGGGATGGAACTGCTTTTAAATCAAAGGGATATGATTGATATTCACAGTGTTTTTGGGATTAAAGAGTATGGCAAAATTACCTTTTTGGGTTTTGATTGCATGAATTCCATAGAGCAGGAATTTGTAACGCTTGTAGCAGAAAACATACCGGATACAGAGTTTCATTTTTGTTATGAACCCGAGGCTTCAGTACAATCAATGCATGTCAGGGGTAGTATTAAAGGCATGCTGAGGAAACTGGAACACTGCACAAGCCGGTATGAAGTTCTCTCGCCTGCTGAACACAATACATTTGTTGATATTTCCAAAGATTTATTTAACACTGTAGATCGAACTGAAATAAAACCCGGAAACGTACATATTTTTAAAGCAAACAACAGGTTTATGGAGATTGTCGAAGTATCAAAAAAAATACGCAGACTGTTGGATGATGGTGTTCCTGGCGGCAGTATAAGGGTTGTTGCTCCCCAATATCGTCTTTACAGTGAGATTGCATATGAAGTATTTCCCGAATACAATATTCCGTTTACTTTCGAGCAGGGTTTACCCCTTCTTCATTTTCCGCTTGCCTTGCTTATTTTCAATATGGTAAACCACGGCGTGAGCCCTAACCCTTATCCATTGCGCGAAAAAATATTCAGCTCACCTTATACCAGCTTTAGTGAGAAGATAGAACTATATAACCTGGCAGAGTTTCAAAAGACTGCCGGTGTTGAGCTTCTTTGTGAAAAAAGGCTGGGAAGTGTTTTCAAGCCGGGTATCTATCAGCTTCAATTTAATTATATTAAGAATATAAGAACAAGGGCTTGGAAGGATATCAGCCCGGTGTCCGGAACTTCGCAGATGGAGGTTGTCAGACGCCATTTTAATAATATGATATGGGAC
>CAYYGK010000265.1:0-3341 GCA_964471145.1 uncultured Eubacteriales bacterium
GGACATGGGTTACAAATATTGGACTTTCATAAGTGAGGAGGTTCCAGCTTTTGCAAGAGAATTTTTCCATCTGTCTTCCAGGAGAGAAGACAATTTTGTAGCAGGGTTATCCATGGGCGGATATGGAGCGATGAAACTCGGTCTTCGCTGCCCGCAAAAATTCGCCATGATAGGAAGTTTTTCAGGAGCACTTGATGTTGCCGGGTCAATGGAGACAAGAGAAAATGACGATTTTAAGCTTGTTTTTGGCGATAAAGAACCGGCAGGAACCGAGGATGACCTGCTTTACCTGGTTGAAAAGTTAACAGCCTCTGAAGTGCAAAGGCCAATCATTTATCAATGCTGCGGTACAGAAGACTTTTTGTATGATGATAATCAAAGATTCAAGGCTCACTGTGAAAAGCATGGCCTTGACCTTATTTACGAAGAAGGACCTGGAACACACGAATGGGGCTATTGGGATAAAATGATACAGAGTTTCCTGGACAAACTGCCACTTTAGAAAAATATCGCAGTAAAACAATGGGTTTGCTGCGATATTTTTAATACTTAATCAATCAAACCTATACAGTAATATATCATTTTTTAATTTGATTATTTCAATGGTAAAATGTATAATGAATTCAGATTATTTGTCGAAAGGAGATTTTGCCTTGTCAAATGTTTATGGGGATGTCGTATTGTTAACAGGAGCTTCTTCTGGTATAGGAAAGGCAACAGCGGTGCAGCTTATGAAAGAAGGATACAAGGTATACGGAACATACAGGAATAATAACACTAGTAAAAGCAGGAAAGGTGAAAAAGGCTTTATAGAAATGTTTAAAATGGATGTATGTTCGTCAGAATCTGTAAAGAGTGGTGTAAAATATGTCCTTGAAAAAGAAGGACGGATAGATATTTTAATCAATAACGCAGGCTTTGGCTTATCGGGGGCAATAGAAGATTTTTCGGAGCAGGAGGTGCTTAGTCAATTTGACACCAATTTTTTTGGTGTTCACAGAGTATGCAGACAAGTACTTCCTTCCATGAGAGAACAAAAAAGCGGACTGATAATTAATGTAGGGTCGGTGGGAGGTCTCACAGGTCTTCCATTTCAGTCAATGTACTCCGCAAGCAAGGCTGCACTGGATATTTTCACCCAAGGTTTGAGAATGGAGTTAAAACCATTCGGCATAAAAGCTGTAGTAGTACATCCAGGTGAGATAAAAACCGAATTTACTGTAAACCGTCAGGTTGTCAAAGAATCTGAGGATTCAATATACTCTAAAGAATTTAAAAGGTCGCTTGACCTTATGGAAAAAGCTGAAAAAAATGGTTCCAAACCCGAGGTTATTGCAAAAACAATTTCAAGAGTATTGAGGAAGAAAAACCCCCCATGCAGCATAATATCTCCTTTTATCTATAAGGTTTTAGTTTTCCTTATAAAAATACTTCCTTACAGGATAACAGAGTATGTGGTAGCAAGGCTTTATTGATAAGCTAATGCATAAGATACAGGGAGGGCATAGCTTTTTAAGGTTTGTATTATCAACAGTTGATGTCTATCATTTTGCTGCAGGTTTTGTTGATAAACGATTGGAGGCACTCTCAAAACTGGGAAATGCCAATCTATTGTGTAAAAACAGATAAAAAAGAAACTAGTATTATAGCAGATAATATTTCCTTTATCTGTTTTCTTTTTGTCAATATATATATAATTGAATAAAGGGTGCAAGCTTGTGCGTCGTTCGGTAGGTACGACGCTTCAATACGGAGGAGTTGAGGTTTATTGAGAGTTAAAGAAATAAATGAAATTAAACATGCAATACTAAAAGTAGCAGGTTAATATCCGGTAGATGGTATTGCAGGTGGGAAATACCGAAGTAGATATAATGATGTAGCCTTATTGGTAGCAGCATTTGGGTGAAGTTAAAGAGTCTCTTGGTGTGAAAACGGCTAAAACTAATATTGTAAATCAATATATGAGCAAGTACCCCAGACACAGATCCTTTAGAGGAGCATTAAAGGAGTATGTGGATTAATTAAATTAACTAATCTAAATTACGTGTATTGACACTATAAATACAATATGGTATAGTATGAGTTATACACGTGTATTGACACAATACAAGGAGGGAGTATAAAACTGGAAAAGAAATTAACAACACTAGATTATATGCAGAAAGTATCAGAATCATATAAAAAAACTGCTTCCTTGCAAAAGACAGCAAATGTATTCGGAATTTCATATTCAAAGGTCAGAAAGATTCTAATTACATTAGGAGAATATGAGACTGACTTTAGTTTGGAGGTTGGGGAAAAAAGAAAGGAAGGGAAGAGTATTTCAGAAATCGCTGCAGAAATGAAGACTTCAGCAAATAGGGTTGCTGCTTTTTTACCCTATGAGAATAATTTATATAAGGCACCAAACCTAACTACAGATGCCAAAAAGAGCAAATTGTACAGAAAAAGAATTGAAGTTGCCAGGGAAAAGTTTGTAGGGAATAGAACGGGGAAACCCAAAATCATGAGTGAGGAAAACATTTTATTAACAGGAGAGGAAAAGCATATGAACAATAATTACAAGAACGATACAAATTCGTTTGAAGCAGTACGTCTTCATCTGGAATTAAAAGGTGAATATTTGAATGATGAAGAAAAAAGAATTCTTAGTAAGTATGGAGAATCATCAACGGGAGAATCAATTAGCAGAGATATTTTGATACCATCCGATATACCCCTGCATCATTTACACTATGCTATACAGAGATTATTCGGATGGCAGAATTCTCACTTGCGCAGGTTTATCCTGCCTGAAGAAATATATAACAGGTTAACTGACAGTACAGTCAAAGGCTGGGCTGATTTTGTGGGAATACTTTTTCAGCCTCCCGGTGAGCATGAGCATGATGTGTTTTGGGACGATGACTACCAAAGTGGCAGCATAAAAACATGGCTTAGAAAGAAATATACAGGACCATATTCCTTCCATGGAATTATGGAAGATTATGAACGGGCTCAAAATGATATTAAACGACTAATTGAGCGGTTTTCAATGCTTGAGGTTTGTGAATCTTTTAATGACTATTATAATAGGAGTAAGGGCAAAGATAATGTAAAACGACGAATTTTAAAAAAAGCTCCGCTTATAGAATTAACTCTACAGGAAATGAACAATTCTATATACATGGAAGGCGGAACTGAGAACCTGCTTGAACGGCTTGAAGTGTCAAAGGTTTTGGCTTTTAAGGACGAAAGTGTTCTTAACAATAAGGATATCTTTCCTGTAACACGTGAATTAATCTACAATTATGATTTTGGAGATAATTGAGTCAAGTCCAAGATCTTGTGTAAATTACTCC
>CAYYGK010000266.1:0-3308 GCA_964471145.1 uncultured Eubacteriales bacterium
ATAACCTGGGCTGTTTCTGCAGGGGTGACCTGGGCAAGGCACTGGAGTTTATAAAATTACTGGATGACAGCACACTTGAATCATATAGACAAAGCACCCGCAGATATGTGAGCCAAAAACATGGAATAAATGCTGTAGCAGCAAAATACCTTGAATTGATCGGTGCAGAGGCAGTTGCATTAATGGAAGAGGACAGGGCAGATGCTGTACGAATTTATTGAGAATCTGTTAAAAAGGCACAGGAATACCGCAGCTGTGCTGGGTGTGCTGATGGTGAGCATGATATACACAATGCTGTGTATCAAAAACATCACCCTTGCTATAGGCATGGCTGTTTTTGCTGCGGCGTTTTATACGGCTGTAAAGAAAATTGAGGCCGTATTTGCTGCATATGTAATAATTCTCCCGTTTAGCAGAGTGCCGCTGTTTGACCGGTTCCTGTTTGGCATAAACGGACTGAGGATACAGTATATAGTTCTGGGCTTTTGCCTTTTGGCATGCTTGCTGCGAAGGAGGTTTAAGAACAGCGACAATGTTTTCAGCATTCTGATATTGATGATGCTTGCTCTTTACTCGGCAGCATGGATAAAGTCAGTAGGAAATGCCACTGCCGTTTTTGCGGACAACCCTGCCAGCAGGCTTTCGGTAATGAGGTATCTGGTAAACCATGTGTCATGGACAATCACGGCTCTTGTGCCCATGCTTTTAATGGCTTATTTCTACAGGCAGGGAGAAGATACGGAAAGGGCTGTTCACACCCTTGCAATCTCTGCAATTATGCTGATGGGATACCTCCTGTATATATTTGCTTTTAAGATTCACAACAGAACGGATTTTGAGTTCATAAGGACGCAGCTTGGAAAGTTTACAGGCCTGCATGGCAATGACGCGGCAAACTACTGCGTGCTGTCCTTCCCCGTGCTTCTGGCGGGCGTAATGAGGAAAAAAAAGTTATTATTGCTGGCAGCACTGCCTTTGGTTGCAGCAGGAACGGCAGTATCATTTTCCAGGACGGCATATTTCCTCGTGCCGGCAGGCGTTTTCCTTTTTCTGCTGCTTTCAGGGAGATACAAAACAATACCGCTTGTTGCACTTACCCTTATAACCTGTATATACCTGTTCATACCCGGCATGGTATTGGAGAGGGCTGTGACCGGGGTTGGATCTGGAGACTATGACGAACTCAGCGCCGGCAGGATTGAATATATCTGGGAGCCGGTTGTGGAAGAGCTGAAGGGAAAACCTGATATAGTACTGTGGGGCTATGGAAGGTATGGTTTTACCAATACCAATGCGTGGAAGCAGGGAAGGGTTTCAATGGTGACCCATGCCCACAACATGTATCTGGACTGCATACTGGACATGGGGATAGCAGGGCTTGCAGTGTTCGTCATATTCTTTGCGTATGTTGTATCAAAATTCATAAGATACGCCTCCATGTACAGAAAGAAGCAGCCGTACCATTCCGACCTTTTGTTTGGCTGTGCGACGGCGATTATCTGCTATATGATAAGCGGGCTGACAGGAAGAACCTTCTTCCCCACAATAACCAATGTATATCTATGGATTGTGACCGGGATGGGAATGTCGGTTGCCGGATACCTCGGAAAAAAGGGATAACAGTATATTATGGAACCCGTCCGTGTCAGGTATCCAGTACCACACACCATCTATTAACCGGGCACTTCCCGGAATAGTCTCAATGGCTATATTCTCATCTGCAATATGGTAAGCCAGGGCAGAGAGGGATGTAAGCTCCTTAAGCCCCATGTTTGTAGACACATACCCGCTCATTTCAAATATAATGCTTACGGCATCAACAAGCTTCTTTTCATATTTAAGATGGGAGAACATTGCACGTATGAATTTTTTCTGCCTGCGTATACGGCCAATGTCGCCTGAAGGACCATACCGCCAGTGAATGTAGTCGTATGCCTTCAGACCATCCAGGAGCTGGTACCCTTTTGACAGGTTTGCACCATGGGTTTTCATGTCTATCTCCACATCCAGTTCTACCCCTCCCAGCGAATCAACTATCCGGGGTATCGGCTCAAGGTCCAGCATGAAGTAGTAGTCTGCATGAATTCCCGTAAAGTTCTGCACAGCTGCAATAGCCTGCCTGATACCCTCCTGTCCCATACCGCCCCGCACATATGCATGATTTATTTTATCCTTTTCTCCGGTTTGCGGTATCATAACATACGTATCCCTGGGTATGACAAGAGCCTTGACTTTAAGGGTTTGAAGGTTTATCAGTATAAGTATTATCGTGTCGGTGCGGTATGCCTTCATAAAATTGTCCCTGAAGTCTGTCCTGTCGGTACCAAGAAAAAGGATTGATACAATATCAGCATGTTCAGCAGTTTCAACAGGTACGGGAGATGGAGAGACTGTGGTTTGGACCGGTATTTCAACAGGGTCCATAGAGTTATGCGCCTTTTCCCCCGTTTCAGGGCGGTCAGTGATTACTGATATTTGCTGCCTTTTGGAGGATGAAAGCAGCGTCTTTTTGTAGTTCATTGCATCTGCAGCAGAAAAGACCATATAGAACAAAACCAGTGTGAATAACATCACAAAAAGGGCGAAAAAAGTACTCTTTCTGTTTTTAAACACGGGGAAACACCCCTTTTTATTTATTTTTCAGCGGTTCACAGGATGTAATGGGAATACTTAGGGTTAAGCGGGGAGTTAATTATAGCATATTGCCCGGAATTTAAAAATTATTTCTTGAAAGTATATTCGTATCAAGTTCAGCAGGTAAGGCAGGCGCAAATAATTGAAATCATAACACTGAAATGCTATAATACTAATAATGAATGAAGGATAAATTATCACATTAAAAACATACTGTTTCAAGGATGGGAAAATGTATAAGCTCATTATTGTTGAAGACAATCCCCAGATAAGAAAAGGTCTCTTTTACAGTTTTCCATGGAACGAAATTGGGTTTAATGCCCTTGCACATTTTGAGAACGGCAGAAAGGCACTTGATTTCATAAAGGATAATGAGGTTGATATAGTATTATGTGATATTAGAATGCCAATTATGTCAGGAATCGAACTGGCAGAAAAAATATACCATACCAACCCTGAAATTCAGGTTGTTTTTCTAAGCGGGTATAAGGATTTTGAGTATGCAAAAAAAGCCTTGATTTATGGTGTAAAAGATTATATTGTGAAACCTGTAAAGCATCAGGAGCTTAGAGAAGCCTTTAAGGCAATAAAAACAAAACTTGATAAAATAAATTATGTGGAAAATACTGCACAGAATGAAGAGAACAGCATATCTGATAAGATTATTCAAAAAA
>CAYYGK010000267.1:0-3302 GCA_964471145.1 uncultured Eubacteriales bacterium
TATTTTATCCTTTTTAGAATTGCATAATTATTTCATTAGTAACGCAGAAGCAATATACAATTAGACCATTTATGCTTGTGCCAAATAGTATAACTTTTGAAAACTACATGTTTGTGCTTTCTTCAAAAGCTATACTGGGGGGCTTTAAAGTTACATTTATAGTTCTTGTGCTTGGTACTACTTATAACATGCTGCTGACCATATCTACCGCATATGCACTTTCAAAGGATCATTTTCCCGGCAAAAAGATTATCGTATATCTCATAATTTTCACAATGTTTTTTAATGGAGGGCTGATACCCTATTATCTGCTTATAAAGTCTCTTGGGCTTATAAATAAAATAGGTGCAATGATACTGCCCTTTGGCATAAATACATTTTATATGCTGATAATGAGGAATTATTTTCATAATATACCTGATGAAATAGAAGAATCTGCCAAAATGGATGGAGCAAATGAAATCCTAATATTGATTAAATTAATTGTTCCTCTTTCCATGCCTGTAATTGCAACATTTATACTTTTTTATGGTGTTGACAGGTGGAATGAATGGTGGAATGGGATGCTCTTTATAAGGGATGTAAATAAAATTCCCCTTCAGCTTGTATTAAGGTCTATACTGTCCAATGTAGGCAGGCTGGATGAAGGAAGCAGAGGCATAGCCATGAAAACCAAGGTATTTCAGGATGGAGTAAAAATGGCTTCCATAGTCGTTGTAATGGTTCCAATTATGTTCCTCTATCCATATTTACAAAAATACTTTTTGAAGGGATTGCTGGCGGGGTCTCTTAAGGCATAATTGTTATAACCTGTTAAAGATATATTTCTTTGCAGGATAATAATAAAAAAATAATTTAAGGAGGCTGTATTATGAGAATTAAACGTATTATTTCTGTTCTTCTTGCAGCGTTAATGTTATCAGCACTGTTTTATGGCTGCAAAAAGACAGAGGAAGTAAAGAAAGATGAGACTGAAAAACAGACCACAACTAAACAGGCAGACAAGGAAACAACTTCTGCTGAAGAGGAAGACGAATTTGCAGAAGAAATTGAATTCAGTGTTACGGTATTTGAGGCTGAAAAATGGGGAAATGAACAGGATGACGTTCATAACTACATTTATGACAAGTTCAATGTTGACATCGAATTTGTTCCTATTACCTGGGACGATTGGAATGAAAAGCTTACTATATGGATAACATCTGGAGATATGCCTGATTATATGCAGTGGGATTTCCAGTCTGCAAATTTCGGTGATTATACAAGATGGGCAAAACAGGGTGCTCTAAAAGCATTACCCGAATTCGGAGATAAGTATCCAAACATTCAGAGACTTATGGAACCAATGAAAAAAATGGTCGATAAACTTAATGTTGACGGCAAGCTTTACATGTTCCCCAAACGCAGACAGCCATATGAGGACTGGGGATTTGAAACATTTGGTTACATGTTCAGGAAGGATTGGGCTGAAGAAATAGGTTTTACGAAGGATGAGGTAACATGGGATGAGTTTATAGACCTGGCAAAACTGTTTATGGAAAAAGACCCTGGAGGAAACGGCCCTGGAAAAACAATAGGCATAGCCTTAACCAGTTGGGCATATCCTAACCACTTGGGACTAATGGAGCTAATGCCATATTTTGACAGGTATTTCAGGAAAGATGGTGAGTATGTATGGGGCGCTGCCCAGCCCGAGACACTTCAAGGCATAAAGATAATGAAAGATATGTATGACCAGGGAGTGTTGTGGGAGGATTTCTATACAGGTAAAGCTGATGATGCATGGGCAATGTATGTAGCTGGAAAACTCGGCATATATGGTGACGATGTAAATGTAGGCTATTTCAACTGGATGAGAGATGACTTCAAGGCTGCTAATCCTGATATAGATGAAAAGAAAGCTGTCAGCCTTCTGCAGGTCAAAGGGCCTGGAGGAGGTGCATGGGGTGGTGAAACTGCTCTTTACTGGACAACTGGAATGTTCAGTTCAGATGTAAGTGATAAAAAGCTTGAAAGAATACTTTATCTGCTTGACTGGATTGGAAGCGAAGAGGGGATGCTTACCACTCAACTGGGACTGGAAGGCAGAGATTGGAACAAAAATGGGGATGAAATAGAGCTTCTCTGGCCCAAAAAGGAAGATGGCAGTTATGAAAAACCGTATTTCGCTGAGGTGGGAATCGGTATGACTATGTGGACACTCATACCTGATTTCTTTGATAAATACAATCCTCAGATTCCAAAGCCATCTAAGGATCATTTTGAACAGTACATGAACAGGCGTGCGGAAATCGGAGCAAATATAAGATATGTAGACTATGAACTTGAATATCTTGACGCACCATACAAGGAAACCCATCATAGTGCTATAAAGGGTGCTGTTAAAGATGAAATAAAGAAAATCATAGTAGCTTCAGATGATGTAGAAGGTGACTGGAATGCATTCATTGAATCTATGATGCCACAGGTTCAGCCTTTGCTGGACGAATTAAATACACTCGTGAAATAGGCCTAAACCTGGTTATTGTTTTAAAGGGGCTGTACTTTAAACATAAGGGTATAGCCCCTTATAATAATAGAGGAGGTAATATCAATGAAAAGCAAATCAGGATTTGTTTTATCTTTTGTTATTATACTTGTACTTGTTTTTACTTCATTATCAGGCTGTGAAAAGGGCGTAGAAAAGAATGAAGGTATGCTTGAAAGCTTTGAAGACGGAAATGTAAATGCCAATCCGGAATGGAAGAGCAAAAACTATCACTGGGAGATTGAGGACGCAGGAGGACCTGTTGAAATTGGGGTATCTCAGGATACGCCGGACAGCTCAAAATATTCCGGTGAGTTCAGGCATGTTTTTGATGATGTGAATGCAGCGGCACAGTATGCATTCTCTTCAGTGGATACTGCTCAATGGCAGGAAAAAGGTATAAATGCTATAAGGTTATGGTTCAAGGGAGATCCCGATAATCCTCAAATTGAAGATGATACCTTCCGGATTGAATTAAGATGTGATGATGATGATGATATTATGAGAAGATGGGGCTTTGACCTCAGCAAAGAGATACAAAACGTTGAATGGAAACAGTATACAATAAGGTTTGATGAAATGTATATTACTAAAGGTATTGATGACCTGGAACCTGAAAACTATGTGTATATTAAAGAATTATACTTTGGTTCCCAGTTTGTTGAACAAGATGTTCACTACTTTGTTGACAATATTGAGGTATTAGAAGTTGAATAAAGCTGCTCCGAATAGAGGGGGTTGGCATACTGCAGACAATTGAGGGAAAGAAAAGTTT
>CAYYGK010000268.1:0-3261 GCA_964471145.1 uncultured Eubacteriales bacterium
GGGTGGATAATATGTACTTCTTTGTAATCAGAAAAGCATGTCGTAAAATTCTTATAGCAGCATCGATTCTGCTGTTCTGGGTTCTGATGTACCTTGTATCACGTACTGCTGTCAACAGTGTATTTGCTTTTAGTGTATCAGTAGGAGACTCTTTTTCTTTCTCATATCCTTATTCCATCTGTATAAAAAACGTCTACACACAGCATGATTTGTCGGAAAAACCTTCTGTTACCTGCAATTCACCTGTCTATTGCCCTGTACACAGGAAGCTTTCGGAATACCAGAAAGATGAATTTGGTTTTAAGTATCCCACGGATTTTGTGTTGAAAGAACAGGTTATGCATGGCAGTGAAATTATATGCCATATTGATTTCCAGGATGTGAACGGAAACGTAAGAGGATTTGTACAGGAATGGGAGATGCCTGTTACTGTTGAAGAATTCCTTGAAAACTCATTAAAGGTTTCAGGTATCAGTTTCATAGATTTTTCACAAAAAGAGGTTAAATACGGCAAAAGAAAATGGACTGTATGGAACTATACTTTCAAAGGTAATAACGGAATAACATACAAGGGTCTTGAGGCATTTACCGGACAGAAGGACGTTATGTACAGACTAAGCTATTTTGTCCCTGAAAAGGAATGGGAGAAAAAGCACCCGGACATATTCACAAAAATGCTTAAGTCATTTAAAATCAATTAGCTTTTTCTGTCCAAAATCACAGTGCTTTAATATATCACATTCTTCACACCCGGGCTTTCTTGCCTTGCATACGGCTCTTCCATGGTACACCATCTGGTGGCAGAACAGGTTCCATTCATCTTTTGGTATAACCTTGTTAAGGTCATTCTCTATCTTCACGGGATCCTTGTTCTGAGTAAACCCTATCCTGTTTGAAAGCCTTTTGCAGTGAGTGTCCACAACAATACCGGGAATTCCATATGCATCCCCCAATACCAGGTTTGCTGTCTTTCTTCCAACACCGGGAAGCCTCAGCATGTCATCTATGTTGTCGGGTACTTTTAATTTGTATTCCTCTATAATCATACTGCAGGCATTTTTGATATTCTGTGACTTGTTCCTGAAAAACCCCAGCGGCTTTATTTCCTTTTCAAGCTCCCTCAAGTCGGCATTTGCAAAATCCCCGGCATTCCTGTATTTCTTGTAGAGCCCTTTTGTTATTTCATTAACCTTCACATCCGTTGACTGTGCAGCAAGTATAGTTGATACAAGAAGCTGCAGGGGGTCTTTGTATTCAAGTGTTGTATCCGCACCGGGGTAAAGCTTTTTAAAGACCCTTATAATCTTTACAGCTCTGTCCTTTAATTCTTTTGTGCTGTGCTTCATAATCTACCTCCCCTGCGCCGCAAGCCTGTACAGGTCAATATACCTTAAGGCAGACTTCTGCCATGAGTAGTCCTGTTTCATAACCCTTTGAGCAAGTTCCTTCCATGATGATTTATCTCCACTGTAAAGATCCAAAGCCCTTTTCAATGCATCCATCAGCTCTTCTGAAGAAAACCCGGTGAATGAAAAGCCATTGCCTCTCTCATTATCTGTATCATAATCCGTTACAGTCTCGGCAAGTCCCCCGGTTGCTCTTACAACCGGTATTGTGCCGTACCTGAAGCTTATGAGCTGTCCAAGCCCGCAGGGCTCGAACCTGGAAGGCATTAAGAACATATCACACCCTGCATATATCTTCTGTGCAAGCACAGCATCAAAACCGATTTTGACGGCAGCTTGACACGGGTGTCTTTCAGATAACCTGGTGAACTCATTCTCATAGTACGGGTCGCCTGTACCCAACAGTACGAACTGCATGTCCTCCTTCATCATCTCTTCCGACTTTTCCAGTATAAGGTCAAGCCCTTTTTGTCCCGACAGCCTGCTGACTATACCTGCAACCGGCAAATCCCTCATCGGCAAACCAAGCTCTTTTTGCAGCATCTTCTTATTCTCGTATTTTTTTTCAAAAGTATCTGCAGTATAGTTTTCAAGTATATTTGGATCTGTTCCGGGATTGAACTGTGAATAACCAATGCCGTTTAGAATTCCAAACAGGTCGGTAGCCCTGCTCTTTAGAATACCATCCATTCCTTCTCCGTATTCAGGAGTCTGTATTTCCTTTGCGTATACCGCACTTACCGTATTAATCTTGCTGGCATACATAAGTCCTGACTTCATGAAGCTGAACATCCCGTAAAATTCCGATTTATCAGCATTAAATGCGTTTTCATCAAGGTTAAAGAGGCCGAACACCTCACGCGGAAAATTCCCCTGGTATTTCAGGTTATGAATTGTATATACCGTAGACATTCCGGAATAGAATTCTCTATTCTTGTATTTTTCCTCCAGCAGCATGCATACAGGCCCTGTATGCCAGTCGTTGCAATGAATAATATCCGGCTTGAAGTTGACTGCCGGCAACATCTCAAGCATGGATATACAGAAAAATGCGAATCTGTCTGCATCGTCATAGAAGCAGTATATGCCATCCCGGTCGTAATAGTCATAGCTGTCAATGAAATATACAGGCAGATCATTTTCCTCACTGCCTGTCTGGCTTTTTCGTACTATACATGTCTTTTTGGCTGCTCCCAAATCCACTGAAAAGTCTGTTTCATATTCCATCGGAAAGTCAATCTGCCTGTACCTGGGCATTGCTATACGCACATCACACCCCATCTCTTTAAGTGCAGACGGCAGGGATCCTGCCACATCAGCAAGACCTCCTGTTTTAGCGAACGGTGAAACCTCCGCTGAAGCAAATAATATCTTAAGCTTTGAGTTTTCTTTCATCCCCGGCCTCCCTTTTAGATTATCCCTTGTCCTCACCTAATGTCACCTCAAGGTTTACTTTTTCATTGTCCCTGTAAACCTCAATTTCAACAGTATCTCCTGGTAAATACTTATTTTTCTGCTCTTCGAGTTCATCAAAACTCTTTATTGTTTCACCATTGAATTTCGTTATGATGTCATTGGGCTTCATTCCCGCCCTGTATGCACCGCTGAGCGGCAAAACCTCCGCCACAAGAACCCCTTCCGGTACATCATACCGGTCTGCAATTTCTTTTGTAAAACGCTGGTCGGCCTTTATTCCAAGAAAGGGTCTTCCCTTCACATACTTGTACTCTATAAGGCTGTCTGTTATTTCCCTTGCATCGTTTATGGGTATTGCAAACCCAAGGCCTTCATAACCTACGGCTGCCACTTTTACTGTGTTTACGCCTATTACCTTGCCCTCCGAATTGCAAAGAGC
>CAYYGK010000269.1:0-3259 GCA_964471145.1 uncultured Eubacteriales bacterium
CCTGTAATGATAAACAGTGCGGCATATGATTTTTTCTGCATTGAGGGTGCAGAAAAGTCTTATGAAAGAGCAAAAAGAATATATGCCCTGTACGGGTGTGAGAAAAACATCCGGCACAATACTGATAATACAACCCATATGTACAGTGACAGGCTCAGAGAAGGTGCGGTAAACTGGTTTATCAGGCACCTTAGGGGAGAGGTTCCCGGTTTCAGGACTTCAGAGAACATTGAGGTTGAAACACCTGAAACATTGTGGTGTACAAAAAGAGGAAGCGCGCTTGAAGACAGAAAAAACACCAGGACGGTTTTTGACTTGAACCTTGAATACTTAAAAGACAGTAAATATCGTAATGTAAATGAGGACCTGCGGCAGAGGGTTGCAAAGACACTGTCCATGCCGGAGAGCAGCATCGCTTTGCGGCCCAGAGTGATATCCGACATAAAAAGGGGCTGTATAAGGTACAGGAAAGTGTTCTTCTTCACAGAGGAAAGGATAGCTGTTGCGGGAATACATATGGAATCAGAACCAGATACCGGCAATGCCATAATTACAGTGCTTGATGACGGCACATGTGATATGGACCGTGAGAATGAGCTGCTCGAAAGTCTTATCAAGAAGGGAAGTATATTTGTGTTTGACCCAAGGGGTATGGGAGCTGTTAAGAGCCGGAAGGTCAATTCGAGAGGATATCTTGACTATTATGGTACAGAATATAAACAAAACTGCGATGCCATGATGATCGGAATCTCCCTTTTGGCCATGAGGGTGTTTGATATTACAAGAGCTGTAGATTATATCGGCAAGCAATACAAGGACAGAAGCATTATACTTGCTGGCAAGGGGACAGGGGCCGTTTATGCGCTGCTGGCAGCTGTTGTTGCTGAGAATATAAACGGGGTTATGCTGTATGACATGATAGAATCCTTTGAAAGCATAGTAAACACCAGGTTTTACAGGTATGATCCCAGGCTTGAGATGTATGGAGTGCTTAAAGAATTTGACCTGCCTGTTCTGATAGAACACCTTGGGAAGCAGGGGGTAGAAGTTACTGTGGGTGGTTGAATGCCAGGTATATTTTTTACTGCAGCGTCTTTTGTATGTGCTTTTTATATGATTGAGAGGTTTTTACCTCAGCTTTCGGAGCAAAGGCAAATTTCATACAGGTTTGTTATTATTCCTGCTTCCTATCTTATTGGCACACTTTTTTCTACGGTTGTTTCCTACCTTGTATGCCTTGTTTTTGCCAGGACAGAGGATCCTGTTTTCTTTGGAGTGAGTATTACATCTTTGATTCTTCTTAGTCTGTCTGTAGTGCTGATTTTGGGAGACCGGGACAAAAAAATCCTAAAGATACTTCTAAAGCCGTGTATACGAAAGACCGATATGATTATGGCTTTCCTTTTTCTTGCCGCAGCATCATTTCTGATGATACTCACATACAGGGTAGCAGGCAGCAGGCTTGTCATGGGCATGCAGGTATACAGCGATGCAAGCCTGCATACAGCATTGATCAGGTCCTTTTCAAAGGGAGCAAATATCCCTGCGGTGTATCCTGTTTTTCCTGACAGCGGGATTAACTACCACTTCCTGTTCCAATTTCATGCAGGTATTCTGGAGTATCTCGGTATGAGAATCGATTGGGCGTTCAACCTGCCAGGCATACTTTCAATGTGGTCGTTCCTTATGTTGTTCTATGCATTGGCCGTGCGTATAAGCGGCAGAAGACTTGCTGGCATACTGGCATGTGTTTTCTTCTTCTTCAGGAGTTCATTTGCGATATTCGTGCATGTTCTGAGTTCTGATAATCCTGTTGATGCGCTGCTTAACCTTGCCGGCGGTACAGAGTATATAGGGAAAACTCCTTTTGAAAGCTGGGGTATCTGGAACCTGAATGTGTTTGTAAACCAGAGACATTTTGCTTTTTCGCTGGGGCTTCTGATGCTGAGCCTGCTGCTTTTTATGCCTCTTATAGAAAAGAGAGGGGATGCATGGAGGTGCAAAAGTTTTGCACGCCCGATATTCATCGGTTTTGTAATGGGAATATCGGCATACTTAAACGGTGCGGTGCTGATTGCGGCAGTGTCCATCTTTTTTGTAATGGGCATATTCTCAAGGCACAGGCTGGAGTATGTACTGGCAGCGGTTATAATATTTTTTGTGTCATACATAGAGTCTTTTATCTTGGGAGGAGGGGGAATGCCTGTAACACCCGCTCTAAGCTTAGGTTTTGTGTCTCCTTCACCACATATAGCAGATATTGCACTTTACTATCTGGAACTTTTCGGGCTGCTCCCCGTACTGGCTGTCGTATCGCTGCTTATTGTGCCTGCAGTGTACAGAAAGCTGCTTGCCGCTTTTTGTGCCCCTTTTGTGCTTGCCAATCTTGTGAGACTCACCCCGGATATTACTGTAAACCACAAGTACATTAACGTATCTGTAATTCTTGCAGGAATATTTGCAGCTATTGTTGTATGCCGTATGCTGCTGCAGGAAAAAAGGGGCTTGCGCATATGCGGGATGCTTTTAATACTTGTCCTTACCGCAACAGGTGTATCCGATATTATAACTTTGTACAACAAGACAGATTATATTGCGTCCATAAAGCCCGGGCTGGACGAACCTGTGGCATTATGGATTGAAAAGAATACAGAAAAAGGAGCGGTCTTTGCCTCATATCCACATGATTACGCCCATCCGGTTTTAATGGCGGGAAGAAGACTGTTTATGGGGATGGTGTATTTCTCTTCATCGGCAGGGTATGATACGGATTCCAGGGTTCAGATACTGGAGAGTATTTATTCAGCAGACGATATTGATGTTGTAAGAGATACCGCATGCAGGTACGGCATAGACTATATCATTATTGAAGAGTGCAACAGAACTGAAAAAAACTATCGGGTATCAGCAGAGACAGAGAGGCTTTTTGACGAAAAGCTTAACAGGGTATATGAGGATGGACAAAGGCGGCTTAAGATATACAGGGTAAATTAGTAGTTTATGACCGGGGGTTATTGGCAGGGAGGAATAATACAGTCTGTTTCGGAGGAAAAAATCAGAGAGGAAGATATTGAAAAACAGTCGGAAAGATAAGTAAGAACTGAAGTCAGAGCGGGATACTGGTTTGTATACCAGTATCCCGGCTCACACTGCAAATACAGCAGGAAGGTCAGAAAGAGCAGCACATACTAAATTTAGTATATTGAATTACAGGCAGCTCAACATTTAGTATGACTGCCGGAGATTTATGTTACAACGC
>CAYYGK010000270.1:0-3244 GCA_964471145.1 uncultured Eubacteriales bacterium
TCAAACCTTAATGCATATGTGCATGAAAGCATCGAAGGCATAAAGGTTACCCAGTCTTTTGCGCGTGAAGAAGAGAACATGGGGATATTTGAAAGCCTCAGCGGCAGGTACAGGAGCTTCTGGATGAGAGCGATCAGAATACAGTCCCTGATTTGGCCGCTGGTTGAAAACATATCAATTATAGTGATATCCATAGTGTATATCGTAGGTGTGTCCCGTATAGGACGGGGTATAACGATAGGAGTGCTTGTAGCATTTGTAGGATACATGTGGAGGTTCTGGCAGCCCATTATTAACATCGGGAATTTTTACAATATGTTAGTTACTGCAATGGCCTATATGGAAAGAATTTTTGAGCTGCTGGATGAGAAGGTAACTGTAAAAGACATACCGGGTGCAGTAAAGCTCCCCCAGGTTAAGGGCAAGGTGGAGTTTTGGGATGTCACATTCAGTTATGTACCCGGGGAAAAGGTGTTAAGGCATGTAAGTTTCACTGCATACCCCGGAGACACAATTGCGCTGGTAGGACCTACCGGCGCCGGAAAGACAACCATAGTAAACCTTCTAAGCCGATTTTACAATATTGACAGGGGTGCAATACTGATAGACGGAAAGGATATCTCAAAGGCAACGCTTGAATCCCTCAGGAAACAGATGGGCGTGATGATGCAGGATACATTCCTGTTTTCAGGAACAATAATGGATAACATAAGATACGGCAGGCTGAATGCCTCGAACGATGAAGTTGTTGAAGCTGCAAAGGCTGTCCAGGCACACGGTTTCATTCACAATCTGCAGGGCGGATACGATACGGAGGTAAATGAAAGAGGTTCCAGGCTTTCTTCAGGGCAAAAGCAGCTTATATCTTTTGCCAGGGCACTTCTTGCCGACCCCCGTTTACTTATACTTGACGAGGCAACATCAAGTATTGATACCGAAACGGAGATGGCTCTGCAAAAGGGGCTGGAGAGGCTGCTTGAAGGCAGGACTTCATTTGTTATAGCACACAGGCTTTCAACAATAAAGAATGCAACCAGGATAATGTATGTAGATGACGGACGTATAACCGAAGAAGGAACACATGATGAACTGATGAAGCGCAAAGGGTCTTACTGGAAGCTGTATACCGAACAGCACAGGATGATTAAGGCAATCTGAGCTAAGGTATCAGAAGATTGATACCCGCAGGCATTATTCCATATATTATGCTGCTGTGATACTCTATTTCACCGTCCAGATTGACAGCTACAGGCCTGTTGCATTCTATACGGATGCTTTTACCCCTGTGAAAGGATACCCCGTCGATGCCTTCATGTTTGCCGGCCTGGTAGCGGGGGAACAGTCTTAATATCTCAAGCCTGGTCTTTTTTCGTACAAGGCACATATCCAGTATGCCGTCATCAACTTTCGCCAGAGGAGCAGGCAGTATTCCTTTGCCGTAATATCGGCCGTTAGCTATGGCTGCAAGAAGGAATTCATCACGTATGTTTGTTTTTCCGTCAATACTTACAGTCATGAAATAACTTCTGCATTTTCCAAGTGCGGCAAGTATACCCGTGTAGTATGAGAGACCGGCTGGAAGCAGGGTCTTTTTCTTTATACAGTTTGCCTTGTATGCAACCTCTGCGTCAAAACCTACGGAGGATATATTCAGAAAATACCTGTCATTGAGCCTGGCAAGGTCCACCGGCCTGGGAGTGGCATGAAGGGTGCTGTTTATCAGAAAATCAGCATCCATTGTATTATATATGCTTCTGGCAAAGTCATTCCCGCATCCTGCGGGTATGACTCCAAGAGAGCAGTTAGTTTCCGCCATGCCGTTCAGGACTTCATTGAGCGTTCCATCTCCGCCCACGGAGTAAATCCTTGCTGCCTTTTTCTGCGCTTGCTGCAGTGCCAGCTCAGTCGCATGGCCGGGATATTCTGTTATCTGTATGCAGTAGTCAATTTCCGCCTGTTTGGCTGCTTTGTGTATTGAGTCAACTTTTCCAAGGGCTCTTCCCCTGCCTGCAACAGGATTTACTATGTAAAGGTGCTTCATTTCGTCCCCCTGAATCTGTCATGTGATGACAAATTACGACATGAATATTGTACCACCTGAAAGACAAAATTACAAAAAAATCGTTGGTGCAAAAGCTAAAAGCGTACTTACCACTTATGTATATTATTACTGAATGTTGCGGATGTACTAGTTGAGGGGCTGTATGAATACCAGATCATAGACATTGCCGGTAATCTCTATGTCATTAGTTGTATCAATAATATACTCATCCCCCTTATACACATAGACATACATGCCGTAGGGAGGTTTAAGACGGTTGTTATCCCAATCTACAGTGCTGCCTGCCAGAGGAAGAAGGTATTCCCAGTATACATGGGAATCCCTTTGACTGCCGTTCAACTCAAATGTAGAGTCTTCAGGGAAAAAGACATAGTCATCCATGCCTGTAAAATCCTCAACATAATCATACGTATTACCGTAGGGGTCGGTAAACTGCATTGATTCAAGCTCCGGGGAAAAGCGTATGACAATTCTGTCTGCATAGCCTGTTGTACGGACATTGATCTTTACTGTCTCAAGGCTTAAAAACCTGTGGGGTTCATCCGACATCTGTTGGCCGAAAATGTCTGTCTGACCTCTCCAGTGATTCCAGTATCCCTCAATGGAAACACTGGTTATCTCAGGCATGGAAACATCAAATGAAAGGGTGTCGGTACAGGTTTGTCCAAAGGGGTCTTCTACAGTGGCAGTGAGTATATAGCCTGTGCCTACCGGTAGTATTTCTTCTGTCTGAAAGGTCTGAATAGGATATTCTCCGGCCCCGGGAACAACAGTCCTGCTGGTCTCAAAAAGGCAGCTGCCGGTGTCATCACTTATCTGAATGGTTACATCAAGCTGCTGAAGGTCGGCATCATACGGCAGACATCTAATTGTTAACAGATCGCCTTCATACACAGGGCAAGGCTGTATACCGGATATGCTTATTTCCGGAGGCCTGTTACGTGAAATTACATAGGGCCCCCTGTAACGGTAAAAGCTGTTGCCCGCCCTGTCATATATAAGCATGTGAAGATACCATGTACCATCAGGGAATGCAGTTGTACTGAATGTGTGACTGCTCTCGCCGTCAAGATTAATGTATTGCCATCCCGAAGAAGGAATATCAGTTTGGTTGCTCCAACACCATGCAATATAGTCGATGCCGCTTTCTGATGGATTGTCCATTCCTGTAACTGTAACAGT
>CAYYGK010000271.1:0-3241 GCA_964471145.1 uncultured Eubacteriales bacterium
ATATTGTTATACATCCACATTGTTATATTACAAATATCTCAGTACAAAAAAATCAAGTTCCTGTCCAACGGTCATATGTGGGTTTATAGTTCGAACGACATCTCGCGCCTTTGTAACTGTAACCGTATAAATGTATTCCTTGAGTTTTACTTCTAAGCTACGTAAATACTTTTAAAAAAAGGGATGTCCCTTTCTTTAACATCCGGGCAATGGAAATAAAGCGTGTCTGGACAAATATCGAGGCAGTTTGCTGTTTCGCGCTTTCCAGAAATATCCCATGCAAGTGTGCCATTTAGTATAGTACATGATTTAACAAAAATGTTAATATCCTTAATTTTATCAAAGACACCGCCTTTTTCTATTACCTTTGAAGCATCATAGAGCTTAATTTTCCCATCATCAAAATATACATATACTTTATAATCAGTTGCAGGTATTACTTGAAATATTTTTGGTCTATACAAGTCAAAACCTCCTTTAAGTAAGTGGTTGTATTTTATTATATCCTTTACCACTTATAATACTATTCCAATTTTCTATCAGTTCTTCTTTATGTAGTTCATACCAAGCTAACACAAGTCTTGCCTGCTTTGAAGGAAGCATACCTTTAGTTATCACACCTTCCTTAATATCTACTACTGCTTCAAACTCATTATATTGAACATGAAAATGTGGTGGAACGTGGTCATCCCAATACATTGTAATTATTATTCCTAAAAACCTACAAATTTCAGGCAATGTAAATCATCCTTCTCAATTATTTTCTTAATTATATTTTATCACAAATGTACAGATTCAGTAAAATAAAACAGGTAACATTATGCCTGCTCACTATTGCGGAATATTACCTGGGTTTGTCAAGATAATTTTTACAGTTTTGTTTTGGTATGATTTCCCCCTCAAAAAGTGGCATTAAATACTGTTTTATTTCCTTAATTATCAGATCAGCAATTGAAAAAGCTTCTTTTATTTCATCTCCGGTAATGTCCAGTACTTAATCATAATCGCTGTATTCCCTGTAAGTCATTAGTTTTCTTGCATGCCTGTAAAATGAATCGGAAAGAATCCCGTTTCCAGCCACATTAACCCGGTTGACGTAATTAATCAATGCTTTGTGTGACGAAGCGTTAAACCACTTTATCCTGGGAAGAGCGGTTACAATCCAATGCACAATGTAATACAGCCTGCTGAGGCTTGACTCGGTTCTTCCCATTTCATTCAGTATTGATGCATCTTCATACAGCCTGTCTGATTTCTCAACTGCAAGCTTACACAGCGTTAATTCTCCTCCCATAATTTAATTCCCTCATTTCTTATATTCCTGTATAGTGGCTTAAAAGTATTTTTATTAAAATCATCCGTATCAATACCTATTGGAGAAATATAGAAACCGTGTTCATATTCCATATCTACAGCCAAATCTACAATTCTGTCAACAACTTCATTAATTGAAATGCTGTCCATTATGAGGGCAACATCTACATCAGAGTCATCCTGCCAGTTTCCCCTGGCATAAGAACCATAAAGCACAGCCTGATGCAATCTGCCAGGAAATAATTCATTAACAGATTCAACAAACTTGAACAGACATTGCAACAAATCACTCTCAATTTCCATATGCCTTCTATCCCACTGCATCAGACTTACCAAAAAAACACCCCGCAATATCCACCAAATATTACTTATATTATACTATCACCTTAACAAAAAGGCAAAAATTTATTAAACAAATAGTACTTTGCTGGATTAGAAACAAATAATTTCAGCTGTTAAGAAGCTCCTTGGTGAATACCTTCATTTCAACCATTAGGTTTGAATATTAAAGACCCCAGGAAACCGAATATAATGGCGGCAGAGATACCTGCACTTGTAACTTCAAAAATACCTGTCAGTATACCTATAAAACCGGTTTGTTTTGCCTCCTGCAGTGCACCTTTTACCAGCGCATTGCCAAAGCTGCTTATGGGTATTGTGGCTCCTGCCCCTGCAAACTTCACCAGCGGCTCATACAGTCCCAGACCTCCCAGTATGGCTCCTGCAACAACAAGTGCACTCATTGTGTGTGCAGGAGTGAGCCTAAAGCCATCCATAAGTATCTGGCCTATAACACATATGCTTCCACCTATAATAAAAGCCCATAAGAATTTTTCCAATATAAACAGCTCCTTAGTTCTCTATCGATACTGCATATGCTATTGCGGGTATGCTCTCCCTCTGCTGGTACGACATGGGTGATAAAAGTGCCCCCGTTGCTACAACCAGCAACTTATTGAGCATATTGTTTCTCATCATGCTTATCAGATGTCCGTAAGTCACCGTTGCGGAACAGGCACACCCGCTCCCACCCGAAAAAACCTCCTGCTCTTCCCGGTAAATTATTCTGCCACAGTCATTGAATCTGTCTTCGGGCATTTTTATTCCTTTCTCCGATAACATATCTGCTGTGAGCCTGAAACCTATTTTACCAAGATCTCCTGTGACTATGAGGTCATAGTAATCAGGCTGCAAACCAGTATTGTTAAAATGATTTTCAATGGTGTCTACTGCAGCCGGTGCCATGGCAGCCCCCATGTTGAACGGATCAGATACTCCCATATCAATCACCTTTCCAATAGTGGCATGTGTGACATGTGGCCCTACACCCATTTGGCAGATTACCGCAGCGCCTGCTCCTGTGACTGTCCATTGGGCAGTAGGAGGTTTCTGTGCTCCGTATTCAGTAGGATACCTGTATTGCTTTTCAGAAGCAGCATTGTGACTTGACGTTGCAGCAACTGCGTTTTCTGCAAATCCGGCGTCTACTATTGCAGATGCAAGAGCAAGTCCTTCCATCGATGTAGAGCAGGCTCCATAGATGCCAAGGAAAGGTATTTGAAGGTCTCTTGCTGCGAAACTGCTGCATGTTATCTGGTTTATGAGATCACCGCTGAACATAAACTGTATGTCGCTGTTTGTCAATCCTGCTTTGCTTATAGCAATTTCTGCAGCCTCTTTTAGCATTTTTCTCTCAGCTTTTTCAAAACTGTCTTCTTCCATCCACAGGTCACTGTGCAAAACATCAAAATCATCCGCTATAGCACACTTCGCTTCCAATGGTCCGCCTATTGCAGATGTGGATACAATAACAGGACGTTTTTGAAAAAACCACGTCTGTGCCTTATGCAATATTAATCACACCCAGTGCCTGAAGTATCAGTCTTGCGATCGACATTACAAAAGCTGAAAACACTCCAAAAACAAT
>CAYYGK010000272.1:0-3226 GCA_964471145.1 uncultured Eubacteriales bacterium
CTGTTACCCGGGTTAATTGCAGCATCTGTCTGTATCAGCTTGAATTCCTTGTCGTCAACCTCAACGGTTCTGTCCAGGCCGCTTATTATTCCGGAAGTTACAGACCCTATAAGCCCTCCTGGATTTCCTATTGCAACAGCAAGTTCACCGGGCTTGAGCGTGTCTGAATCCCCAAGTTCTGCAGCCGGAAGGCCTTTCGCCTCTATCTTGAGCACTGCAAGGTCTGTCTTGTAGTCCCTGCCTACCACCCTGGCTTCATAGGTCCTGTCACCTGTCATTATTACCTCTATGCTGGCACCATCGAGCATGTCGGTGCCTCTCTGTCCGTCAAGTGCCGGGGCAATAACATGGTTGTTTGTCATTATATATCCGTCTTCCGTTATAATAATGCCGGAGCCTTCCCCTTCGGTCTCACGGGTTCCGAAAAAGAAATCCTGAATCTTTGCCTTTGCCTTTATCCCGACTATGGACGGACTCACTTTTTCGGCAATTGCAACCACTGCATTATCCGTCTTTTCTATTTCTATCTTCTTATACCCTGTACTTTCAGTAGTTGTGACGCTCTCCACCGGCTCATTCGAAACCATTTTAGCAAAATAGCTGTTGATGGACGGCTGTATTCCAGGAGCAACAAACTGGAACGCTGTGAAGACAACACCCCCGCCAAGAATCGAGCTGATAAGAGCAACAATTACAAGATGCAGCGGCCGAATTCCCCTTCTTCCGGTCTTTTCACTGTAATACGAACTGTTCCTGACCCTTGGATAATTGGGCCCGATACCTTCACCTGTGTCATTTTCTTTCTTATACTGATTTTCGTTGTATTCCGTGTCATCCATTTATATCACTCCTTTGCTTGTTTTTTTTACGCTTATTATATTACACATATATTTTGAAACAAATGTGAATAATCTGTAAACATTCATTGCCTGTCAGACCTGCTTAGCGTAAAGGTAAACCGTGTTCCCATACCCTTCTTGCTCTCAACCCATATTTCCTGGTTATGCTGGCTTAGCAGGTTGCGTATTATTGCAAGACCCAGCCCTGTTCCGCTCCTGTCCTTTCCCCTGGACTTGTCTGATTTGTAGAACCTGTCCCATATCCTGTTAAGCTCGCCTCTTTCTATTCCAACACCGTTGTCTTGAACAGAAACCGTTATTCTCTCTCTGCTCATTGTTCCCGTAAACACTTTGATACTTCCGTTATCGGGTGTGAATTTCACTGCGTTGTGCAGCAGGTTAAGCACAACCCTCTGTATTGCATCTCTGTCCGCATGCACAAATGTCTTTTCCTCCATGAAATCGGCTTCCACCTCAATATCCTTTTGCACTATAAGGCTCTCAAGCTTTATAATGCAAAGCCTTACAAGCTCATTTATGTCAAAATATGAAAGGGAAAGCTCAAGCTCACCGGCTTCCATCCGGGCAAGATGCAACAGGTCGTCTATAAGGCGGCTGAGCCTGTGTGTTTCGTCCTTTACAACAGAGAGGTATTCCCTGTGTTTATCTTCCGGCACCGTACCGTCCAGTATGCCCTCCACAAATCCCTTTATGGATGTAACGGGAGTTCTTAGCTCATGTGAAACATTTGCAATAAATCCCCTTCGCATTTCCTCAACGTTCTCAAGGTCACTTACCATCTGGTTGAAACTCCGGGCAAGCTCACCTATTTCATCATCTGTATCTATGTCAATCTTTTTTTGAAACTCTCCACTTGCAACAACACTTGCTGCATCCCTTATCTGTTTTAAAGGCTTTGATATCCTCCTTGAGAATATATACACCAGAACTACTGAAATCACTGCCGAAAAAAGCACCGAGATAATAAAAAACCTGAAAACAGAGGTGCGTGCTTTCTGCATTTCAGGTATGGGGGTGTTTACAAAAACAGCTGCAATAACCTCATCATTATAGCCTAAAGGAAGCTGTACTGTCATCCACGGCATTTTGGTAAGCTCAAAAAGGCCGTAGAAAAACCCCTCCTCCCTTATAATGTCCCTGTCACCAGTCATTATCTGTTCAAACTGCCTCTTATCAGGAAGATAGTAATATCCGGCCTGCAGTTGCATCTTCTTAAGAATTTTGTCAGGTATAGCCCGTTGAACATCAGCATTTTCAGTGAGTATTATCCTTCCTTCCCGGTCTATAATCCATATGTACTGCTGGTAATTTTCACGGTATGCCTTCAGCATCAGTCTGATGCTGAAAAGGAAGATGAAGCTGTTGTATTCATCCAGGTTTTCCTCAAAAAAAGTCACTACAGTCTCTCCGCTCTGTTCCATTAGTTCAACCTTTTCATCCAGTACATAATCGGTAAGGAAATAGTACAGCATTATTCCTGTCACCGAAAAACCAAGCAGCAGGATTGCAATAAATACAGTTGTCAGCTTTCCGAATATGCTCCTGAACACTACTTCACCTCAAACTTGTATCCTACTCCCCACACTGTCTTAAGCTGCCAGTTATAGCGTGACTGTCCCAGTTTTCCCCTGATTCTTTTCACATGAACATCCACCGTTCTTGAATCCCCAAAAAAATCGAAACCCCATACCTGTTCAAGCAGCTGGTCCCTTGTAAAAACCCTGTTCGGGTTTGAAGCAAGAAAGTAAAGCAGCTCCAGCTCCTTTGGCGGCATCTCAACTTCCTTGCCATTTATCTTCAATGTATAATCTGTGATGTTCACTACCAGGTTCGGGTATACTACCTCTCTGGTTTCACCTGTCCTGCTGTCATACCGCCTCAGAACAGCTTTAATCCTTGCGACAAGTTCCTTTGGTTCAAAGGGCTTTACTACATAGTCATCCGCTCCCAGCTCTAGCCCCAGAACCTTGTCAAAAGTCTCTCCCTTTGCTGTAAGCATTATGACCGGTATGCTGCTTATCTTCCTTATTTGACGGCACACATCCAGCCCGTCCATACCAGGCAGCATTAAATCAAGGATGACAAGGTCTGGTGCGAATTCCGAGAACCCGGATACAGCCTTCTCACCGCTGTAAATGGTCTTTACCTCATATCCTTCCTTTTCAAGATACAGTCTTATTAAATCACATATATTTACATCATCATCGATAACAAGTATTCTCTTTTTATTATTCATACCGCCCCTCCCCAGTAAATCCTGTAAGGCATAACTATTTTAACACATTTGACTGGTTGTTTAAACACCGGGTCGAACAGAAGGGTGCACGTTTTATTTTTGTAACATGTAATGGTTCAATATACATATT
>CAYYGK010000273.1:0-3208 GCA_964471145.1 uncultured Eubacteriales bacterium
TTATATTAATCCCTGTCCCCCCTTTTTCTTTTACACTATATAGCTTACAGTCGCATCAGGAAATTTAGAAGCTACTTTGGCAAGCATGAATTCCCTGGCTTCTTTTACGATATTATCTCTGTAACAGTATTTTCCCCTTCCCTTTGTTCTCATCTTGTACTTTTCAAACACATTGAGCGTACCGGGCAGCGCTTTAGAATTTATTGTATCATTTGCCAGGCCATAAGTCATGAATATCAGCTCAAAAAAAAGCTGCCTTTTTAGCTGAGGGTCAAGTCTTGTCTCAAGTTCATCAAAAAGCCCTGAATACAGTTCTTTCCAGTCGTCCAGCAGTATTATGGGGGCTATGTTTATTCCTACCTTGTATCCCGCATTGTACAACTTATTTGCCGCTTCTATGCGACTGGAAAGCTTTGCAGTTCCTATCTCCACTTTCTTTATTACATATGTGGGATTGACACTTATGCGCACCTGCGTCTTACCCCTGTGCTCAAGCCCAAGCAGACCGTCAACATCGGCAAATTTGGTTGCAAATGTGCACATTGCTTTATCCAGTTCTGCAAACTTCAGAATTGCCCACTCCAGGTTGCCTGTAATTGTGTTTTCCAGTACCATATCGCTGTTTGACCCTATTTCATATACCTTCTGTCCTTCAGTGGTTTTGGCTTTTTTCCTTATACTGTCCATCATTTCTTCCCTGTTGACGAAAATCCTAAGATATGAACCCTTGAAGAAAGTGCATAAAAGGTAGCAGTACAAGCACATAGCGCTACAACCTGATGAAGTAAAAGGGACTATGAAGTCGGCCGATCTGGTATTTGGCACAAGTCTTAACGATTTTCTTATACCCAGTATTAGATACTTTTTCATCCTGACAAATTCACTGTCAGGTCTTTCTCTTAATTCGGGTATCATGTTGTGGTTTTCGATCTTGATTATTTCCATATTCTGACCGGCATATCTGTCAAGCATCTGCCGCCCCAGGGGATATTGTTCTACACCTTTTTCAAAGTAAATCCTTTCAGGTACAAACATGGCACATCTCCGCCTTCAGTCATCTTTTTGACAGGCATACTTATTCTTGACCGAAGATTAACATGTTATTCCCCAAAAGACATACCCCTCTCAAACGCAACTAATTCCTCAGCAATCATATGGTGATACTTTTCTGGAAGGACATTCTTAAGTGCCCTTTCAAAATCACATTCCTTTATTGCACCCGTCAGGCCCACATACCTTCCAAGAAGAACAATGTTTGCATAGGTAGCATTCCCTATCCGTTCAGCTATACGGGTTGCAGGAACGCTTTGGAACTGTACATCCTTCCGGCTGCTGTCCCTGTCCACAAGAGAGCGGTCAGCCAGTATGATACCGTTGCTTATCACCAGGTCTTCAAACTTGTCAAGTGACGGCTCATTCATAGCAATCAGGGTATCAGTAGTATTGAGAATCGGGGAGCCAATCTCCTCATCTGAAATAATAACATGGCAGTTTGCGGTGCCGCCTCTCATCTCAGGTCCGTATGAAGGCAGCCATGAAACATTTTTACCTTCCACCATTCCGGCATATGCAAGCAGCCTTCCCATAGAAAGTATCCCCTGTCCCCCGAAGCCTGCAATTATTATCCTGTTGACAGACATCAGTTTCCCACCTCCGGAAACTCATCCTTGTAAACTCCAGGCGGGTAAACCGGTATCATTTTTTGCTTTATCCATTCCAGCGCTCCTGTGGCACTTACTCCCCAATTGGTAGGACAGGCCGAAAGCACCTCTACCAGCGCAAAGCCTGCTTTTGCCTGCTGTATCATAAAAGCTTTCCGAATAGCTTTTCGTGCTTTTCTGATATGTGGCACATCATGCATTGAAACTCTTTCTATGTAAACAGCACCATCAAGGCTTCTGAGCAGTTCGCATACTCGTATGGGATAGCCATGCTGGTTATGCATCCTTCCGGCAGGTGTAGTGGTTGTTACCTGCTCAAGAAGCGTTGTAGGTGCCATCTGCCCGGATGTCATTCCATATACCGCATTGTTGACAAAAACGGTTGATATGTTCTCTCCCCGTGCTGCCGCATGTACTATCTCCGCAGTTCCTATAGCTGCCAGGTCACCGTCACCCTGGTAGGTAAAAACTATTCTGTCCGGCATTGACCTCTTTATTCCTGTAGCAACTGCAGGCGCTCTTCCATGTGCAGCCTGCACCATGTCACAATTGAAAAAAAGATAGTTATTGTAGGCGCATCCCACAGGAGATATGCCGATTGTTTCTCCCTCAATGCCAAGTTCATCTATAACCTCGGCCACAAGCCTGTGGATAATACCATGAGAGCAGCCGGGGCAATAGTGCATAGGTATATCAATTAAGGCATGAGGTCTTTTTGCTACAATAGCCATGTAAATCATCCCTTCCTGTGCAATCATGCCGATATGTCATTTGATTATCTCCTTTATCTTTTCAAGCACTTCCGTTTCAGTGGGTATCATACCCCCGGTTCTGCCATGGAAGTATACCGGTATTTTTCCGTTTACTGCAAGCCTTACATCCTCAACCATCTGACCTGCACTCAGTTCAACTGCAAGTATTGCATCAGTTTTATCCGCATATCTGCTGAAGGTTTCAGCAGGAAAAGGCCAAAGCGTGACAGGCCTTATAAGCCCTACATTTATACCTTCGGATTCGGCAATCCTTATAACACTCTTTATAATCCTTGCAACCGTGCCATGTACAGCCACTATAATATCCGCATCCTCACAGTTGTAAGTTTCTACCCTTGTTTCCCTCTTGCATATTTCCCTGTATTTTGCCTGGAGTCTGTTGTTAAGAGCCTCCAGTTCTTCCGGGTCTACATATATGGATGTTATATAATTGTGTTCCCGCTTCATGCAAGTCCCTGTAACGGCCCAGCCTTTATCGCCCCTTTCAATGAGCTCCTTATCCCTGAATTCAACCGGCTCCATCATCTGTCCCAGCATACCTTCTCCCATTATCATAGCGGCAATCCTGTATCTGTCAGCCACGTTGAATGCTTCTACCGTCAGCTCATAAAGCTCCTGCACACTGTACGGTGAGAACACCACCATCCTGTAATCACCATGCCCTCCGCCTTTCACAGCCTGAAAGTAATCACACTGCGCAGGAAGTGTTCCGCCCAGGCCGGGACCGCATCTTACTATGTTTACCACTACACAGGGAAGTTCCGCACCCGCAAT
>CAYYGK010000274.1:0-3192 GCA_964471145.1 uncultured Eubacteriales bacterium
ACAGAATACTTGAGCTTAATAGCATTGCATATATACTGCCTAAAAGAGTTATGAAAAGATAAATATTCATACCAAAATAATGAAGAATATCTGTTAGATCCAGCCTGTCTCCTCCAACTGCCCTAATAACAGTTTCAGGATAGCTTTTAAGTAGTTCATCTATTTTGTCAGCCTGATCTGCAAATGTTGGATAAGTATAAAAAACCATAGCATTTAAAGCTACTATTATTATAGTCCATATAAAGAATGATTTCCTGTTGCTTTTTAACTCTCGTAAATAAATTGGCATATTATTTTCCCTCCTTTTCATAATAGTGCATAAATATTTCTTCCAGAGAAGGCTCATCAATCCATATATTATCAATATCCCTTCTGGAAAGTTCCTTAATGACAGGATTTATCCTGCCGGAATAAATGAACTCCATAGTGTTTTCTTTCACTTTACAGTCATGTACACCTTCTATATTGAATCCTTGCTGTATATTGTTTTTCCCAAAAACAATACGTATCTTTTTTTGTCTGTCTGCCCTTAGTTTGTCAACTGTCTCAATCTTTGCTATCTTTCCTTCTCTTATTATTGCAACCCTGTCGCAAATCCTCTGCACCTCGCTTAGAATGTGTGAGGAAAAAAATACTGTACCCCCTCTTTTTTTCTCTTCTTCAAGTATTTTATAAAGCTTGTTTTGCATCAACGGGTCAAGCCCTCCTGTGGGTTCATCAAGTATAAGAAGCTCCGGTTCATGCATTAACGCCTGGATTACAGCAACTTTTTTCTTGTTTCCCGATGACAATGTATTTATTTTTTTGTTTATGTCCAGTTCAAGTTGTTCAATCAACTCATCGGTTTTCTTCTTGCATTTTTTCCTGTGAAGTTTTGCAGAATATTGTAGCAGGTCTTTTACTTTCATGTCGTCATAAAAATTGACTTCTGAAGGAACATATCCTATTCTTTTCTTAATTTCATGGGACATTGATATGCAATCCATATTAAATACCTTTGCGCTTCCTCGTGTAGGTCTGAGAAAAGCAAGAAGTGTCCTGATGGTTGTAGATTTTCCCGCCCCATTGGGCCCAATAAAACCAAATACTTCCCCTTTAAGAACAGACAGGTTCACATCAACAATACCCCTTGACTTACCATAGTATTTTGTAAGCCCCCTTGTTTCAATTGCATTCATTTAACCACTCCCTTATCCTGACCACATGGTCAGTTTATGAGTATATTATAGTCCCTTCTGACCATGTAGTCAATAAAAATTTGATAAATTTGATAAATGGACGCAGTCTTTTGGTCAATTAAGTATTGAATCTGGATAAATGCGTGCACAATTCAGCATAATACTATTAAAGTCCCGTCTTAAGGAGGATTCTTTGTATGAAAGTACGTGAAGGCTTGATTCCTACAACACTTGGGACTGTTGTTACTGCAGCCGGCATAGCTATTAAACCGGTAGCTCCGTTTGTTTCATGGGGCGTGGCAGGATTTGGTCTCGCTCATGTGGTACTTGGTGCTATAGACCTTGTCGGTCATAAAAAGCGTTAGCTGTGCAGTGACAAAAACCCGGGTCGGCTTATATGTAGCCGGCCCGGTTAATATTACTTGAGTTTTTTGTAGCAGAACCACCAGTCCTTGCATTCGAATTCCCCGGCATTGGCCTTTTGCTTCCGTTCCTTTGCCAGCTCTTCAGTACCTGCCGGTGGTATTATTACGTTGTCCCCTATGAATGGGTTTTCAGGCCAGTTTTCCGGCGTTGCAACACCGTTTTTATCCGAGATCTGGAGCGCCTTTAAGCTTCTTAGGATTTCATCAATGCTTCTTCCTATTTCCTGCGGGTAGTACATTACCAGCCTGAGTATCCCCTTATCATCAACTATGAAAACCGCACGGACTGTATTGGTCCCCTTTCCTGGATGAAGCATTCCAAGCTTGTTTGCCGCTTTTCCCATTTCATCAGCTATCACAGGAAAAGGTATTTCAACTTCGGTATTCTGGTTAATCCACTCCACCCATTTGATGTGCGAAAAAACCTGGTCTACCGAAAGACCGATAAGCTCTGTGTTTAATTCCCTGAATTTCTCCGCCTTTTTGGCAAACCCCATGAATTCAGTTGTACACACCGGCGTGAAGTCTCCCGGGTGGCTGAAAAGCACGAACCATTTACCCTTGTAGTCTTCAGGAAGACTAATCTTACCCCTTGTTGTGTTTACAACCATATCCGGAAACTGATCCCCTAGAAGAGGGAATTTCTGCTCAGACATAATATTATCCATAATTGCCTCCTGTTAGTTAAATTTTGTACTGTATATTAATACCCTCTCAAATGCAATATAAACCGGAAAAAGAGATACATTTCATGTTCATTAAAGAGTGCCTGTGTTGCGGACATAATCCGCACTGTGCTATAATGGTGCGGGTGATATAAGTTTTGGGTTTTGGGTTTATCACAGCACTTTTGATTGGGAAATTTCTTATATGGTTCCTAAGGTTTTTCGGGAGCGGAGGCACAACACTCCCGGGAAAGCTTGCTGTGAGAATATGCCCTTCAGTCCTTCCAGTGCTTTCCGCAGGTATGAAGGTTATAATAATAACAGGAACAAACGGCAAGACAACCACAGGGAGGATTATAAGCAGGATTCTTGATATGAACAGTATAAAGCACATGCATAACAGGTCAGGCGCCAATCTTGCAAGCGGTGTTGCAACCACACTTGTAGAAAACACCTGTTTATCCGGAAGACGAACCTGTGATACGGCTGTTTTTGAAGTTGATGAGGCGGTATTCAGAAATACAGCCGTGAAACTTGACCCGTCGGTTATTGTAATAACGAATTTTTTCAGGGACCAGCTAGACAGATACGGGGAGCTTTATACCACGGTAGAAAACGTAAAAACAGGCGTACTCGGCTGTCCCCATGCAATTCTTGCAGTGAATGCAGATGATTCACTGTGCGCTTCCATAGGCAGGGATACGGAAAATGAGACAGTATACTATGGTATCGCTGCTCCGCGGGATACCGCTTCAAATGAATCTGTTGGTTCTGATGCAGCGTTCTGCATGTACTGCGGTACAAAATATGAGTACTCGGCACGGTCTTACGGCCACCTCGGGCATTTTGCCTGCCCTGACTGCGGATATCGCAGGCCTGAGCCGGGAGTTGAATGCACAGATATTGTAAATCTTTCGGTTGACG
>CAYYGK010000275.1:0-3165 GCA_964471145.1 uncultured Eubacteriales bacterium
GATCTTTCACCAGCCATATATGGAAGGAAAATCACTCCATCAGACCCAGGGGATACTTTTTCTGCTTCCTCATCCATTATCTTAAATGCATTTACGCCGCGGATTTTCTCTTCCAGTTCTTCAAAAGCCCCAAGCTCCTGCTTAAACCACTTTATAGTTCCCCCACCACCTACAGTTCCACCTTGCAACAGCCAGAGGTCTGGAACTACATGAAAGCTTAATATAAGCTTTGGATGAGCAATTGATTTATCAAGACAAATACTCATTCCACCTGCCTGACCGCCTTGCTCCTGAGTTTGTCCCTTTTTAAAAACGCCAGCCCCAAGTGCGCCACAGGCAGCGTCAAGTCCACCTGCAACTACGGGAGTTCCTGCTTTTAATCCTGTCTCATTTGATGCAGCCAGGGTTACTTCACCCACAATATCATGACATTTAAATATTTCAGGAAGCTTATTCCTGTCGATTCCTATCTCTTCACACAAAGCATCATTATACTTTCCTGTCTTTATATCAAACATGTGAAGCCCATAGCCCTGACAAACATCCTGAGTCATTTTGCCTGTCAGCTTAAAAACGATAAAGCTGTTGCTCTGGAGAAACTTACATGTGTTATTGTATACATGCGGCTTATTTTCTTTAAACCACAGTATCTTGGGTGTTGTATATGTAGATTTGAAAGAATTACCACTTGTTTTAAATATCCTGTCAAAACCCGTTTTCTTATTAATTATTTGTGCAATTTCCGAAGACCTGGTGTCCATCCATATAGGAGTGTTGTGCAGAACTTTTCCATTTTTATCAACAGGAATGGCAGACCAGCTCTGTCCATCCACCCCGATTCCCCTAATACTATCAGGATTTATATTACCAGTTAACAGGATCTCTTTTAGTGCATCGCACACCCCTTTCCACCATTCATTCGGATTTTGTTCAACAAAACCCGGATGAGAATAATATACTTTGTATTCTTTTGTTGACTGTGCCATGACTTTTCCGCACAAATCAAAGGCTGCAACCTTACATGCGGAAGTACCGATATCAATACCCAATAATAACTTTTCCATGTTCATTTTCTCCTTGGATTTAATAGACCTTTAAGATAATCAGCATCTTTCATGCTGTTCAGGGTATCTTCAAGATTTTCCAGAGTACATATATGAGTAAACATCCTCATGAAGTCAATTTTTTTATACCTTTTTAATAAATGGAATGCCTTATCAAAAGCCTTTGGAGAGTTTGCACTCATGCCTGCAATTCTTGCATGCTTACCACAAATATGTTTTGCAGGGTCAATAGTAACAAGTGACCCGGTATTGACCATGTTACCTACCTCAATAAGGGTTCCCATCCTTCTTACCATTTCCAGTCCTTCTACAAACGCATCCGGCGAGTTTGAGCATTGAATTACAACATCAACTCCCTTCCCACCGGTCAATTTCATTATTTCAGCAATACGGGCTTTAGGATTTTTTTCTTTATAATTGATTGTATAATCTACTTCAGCCAACTCTTCAGCTATATTTAGCCTCTTGTCTCTTCCTCCTGTAATAACTATTTTTTCAACTCCCATTATCCTGGCTATAAGTGAAGCCAGTACTCCTACAGGACCGTCCCCAATAACTGCTACAGTGGAGCTTGTTGTAAATGCCTCTTCAGCAACACCTGGACACATGCACGCAAGCTCTACCGCTCTGACTGCAACAGCTAAAGGATCCAGTAATACCGCAACTTCAGACGGCATATCCTCAGGAAGCTTCCATATATATGTCTCAGGAAAAATATAAAGGTATTCTCCAAAACCTCCTTTGAAATGTGGATAAATATTAACATCTGAGTTTATAGCGGCAGTTCCTCCAAGTCCAAGCTTCTCATAAGGAACACCGTAGACAAATGAATTTTCACAAACAGTACATGTACCCGAACCAAAGGTAAGGCATCCCTCACATTTACCACAGGTAACCCATGGATAAAGTGTAACCCTGTCGCCTGTATTTATTGGGCCGCCAAACACATTGATTTTCCGGTTGGCATTTTTGCCCATATCAACAACTGTACCTGTAATCTCATGCCCTAAAATTGCAGGATAGGGCGGTTTCCGGGGAAACAAATGGCCATCTGTACCGCAGATGCCGGCTGCATCAACTCTAATAACCAATCCGCCTTCAAGGGCATAAGGTACTGGTAGATTCCTAATTTCCAGCTTTCCCTTGTCAATCCATACAGCTGCATATCCTTTCTCTTTCAATATCTATGACCCCCTAATATCGTTTTGCCATAATAAACAATTTTTTCACTAAACGTTTCGCTTTACTCCAAATCAATTCTGTACATCTTTTTAAACTATCAAACAATCCTTTGTACCGATCCACTAATGTGTATTTCCGTCTTAAGCCTGTATATTCCAGGCAAGCTCTCCATGTTACCCTTTAACCTCTTAAGCATAAGCGTTGCAGCTGTCTCACCTATTTCTTTCATAGGCTGTATAACCAATGATAATGGTGGCTTTACTATTTTTGCCATCTGCAGGTTATCAAAGCCAATAATAGACAGGTCCGCCGGGATGTTAATATTTTGTTCATTTATGGCAATAATTGAACCCAAAGTCATTTCATAGTTTGTTACGAAAACCGCAGTAGGGCGGTTGTCATACTCCAGAAACTCACACAACGAATCATATCCTCCCTGCAGTTGATAGTCTGCAAACTTGATTAGACCCTCATCCGTTTCCATCATATAGTCTTCATGCACCCTTATATATCCTTTAAGTCTTTCCTGCGAAGTATATATATTTTCAGGCCCGCAGATGATACCTATTCTTTTGTGACCCCTGACAATCAGCTGTTCTACAGCATTATAAGACGAATTTAAGTTGTCAACAAGGACAGAATCACAGATGGCATCTCTTATAAGCCTGTCTATCAGTACAACAGGTATATTATTTTTAGTAATTCTGTTGATTTCATCTGCATCTGTTTCCAGGGGGAGCATTATTATCCCATCTACCATTTTATCAAGAAGAAAACCTATTTTCTTTTTTTCCAGAAGCGGGTCTTCCCTGTAGTCGCATATTATTGTGCTGTAGCCGTTTTTTAATAATATATCCTCTATATTGGATACTATGCTTGTTGAGAATATGTTTTCAAGGTTTTGAATCAATACCCCAAC
>CAYYGK010000276.1:0-3164 GCA_964471145.1 uncultured Eubacteriales bacterium
CCCGTATGCGATTACATCTCTTTTTTCTTTGTCCGCACCAAGCCGGTCTGCAAGCAAATCCGCTATACCGTCTGATATTAGCTTCACCATATCCAATCACCTGAAAACTATTTATTGACTTTCCAAAATTTTAGTTTCGACAAAAACAAGCTGACAATTAATGCTAATATTATAGGAGGTATACTAAACAGAATACCATTAATTGTATCAGGGCTGATATCATTTACATCAAAACCTGAGATAGAGTACATAAGAAATGTTACTATTTCTGAAACATATAATATCATGGTAAACACAACACTGGAGGCTACTGCCCTGTAAAAAGGTATTTTACTCAATTGTATAAAGATAAATATCATTATAAGCAAAATTATTATGGTATGCACCCCGTAATGTATTGGCAGTTGTCTAATGAGATACACTATAATCCCCAGCAGTATACCTGTCAGCATGTACTTTTTCCAGTCTGTTTTTTTACCTGACAGCATATGCACAGACAATGCAATAACGACGCCTTCTATTAGTGTCCTCAAAATATAGAGTGCCTGAGTCAAGTCAAACATATGAAGTTTCCTCTCCCGGCCATATTAGTGTATTTTAATAACATATTCTACAACAATATTCGTAAATCCTCTTTTTTTTTAGAAAAATTTTCATTAGAATTAAATAATACTCAGTCTATATTTACCTGTGAAACAAACAGTATGAACATGAAAAGTTGAACAAGGGTGGATATTGCAGTATAATTTATTTATGTTGCAACGCAAATAGCTTGAGATGATTACTATTGGGGGATAAAATATTGAAAATTATTGAAGATGGGTGTGTCTGTTCACCTGCAGGCTTCAGGGCATCAGGAGTGTCATGCGGTATCAAGGCAGGACAGGAAAAGGATCTGGCTATGATCACTGCTGACAGCCCTTCAGTTGTTAAAGGTGTATTTACCGGAAATGCAGTGAAGGGTCACTCTCTTAAGCTTACTATGAAACATATAAAAGAGAATCCCAGGGCACTGGCTGTAGTAATTAACAGCGGGAATGCAAATGCCTGCCTGGGAGAAAGGGGAGATGATGATGCTATTGAAATTGCCAGGGAAACATCGTCTCTGCTGGGCTGTTCTATTGAAAACGTATTGCCGGGTTCAACAGGAGTCATCGGAGTTCCCCTTGACATGGACCGTATGCGCAGAGGGCTAAAAAGCGCTGCAGCAACTCTTTCTGCTTCAGGCGGACATGACGCCGCCAGGGCTATAATGACTACAGATACTGTTCCAAAAGAAATAGCCGTAGAATTTACTGTCAAGGGAAAGCCTGCAAAAATTGGAGGTATGGCTAAAGGTTCCGGGATGATACATCCGGATATGGCCACGATGATAGGTATACTGACCTCTGATGTTTCCATAAGCGGCGAACTGCTCGAGAAGGCATTCAGAGAATGCATTGATAAGAGTTTCAACCGGATATCTGTTGACGGAGAAACCAGTGTGTGTGATATGGTGCTTGTCCTTTGCAACGGCGCATGCGGAAACTGTAAAATTGAACAGCAGGACCAGTCGTATGAAGAATTCCGGGAAGCATTGGATTTTATGTGTACAGCCCTTGCCATCATGGTTGCAAGGGACGGTGAGGGAGCAACCAAACTCATTGAGATAAATGTAGAAGGTGCACGTACAAAAAGTGATGCCCTGAAGATTGCTTCAGCTGTTGCAAAATCACCTCTTGTCAAAACAGCCATTTTCGGGGAAGATGCCAACTGGGGCAGGATTATTACTGCTGCAGGATACTCAGGTGCCAGATTCAATCCTGAACTTACCGATATATTTATTGGTGAGCTTAAAGTATGCTCAAAGGGTACCGGCCTGGGCTTTGATGAAGAAAAGGCAGCAGAAATCCTTGGCAGCAGCGAAGTCAGTATACGCATTGACCTTAACCAGGGAAAGGCAGCAGACAGGATATGGACCTGCGACCTCACTTATGACTACATTAAAATAAACGGCAGCTACAGAACATAGGACTACTCTTGCGAGGAGGTATTCACTTGGGCAAGCGGCAGATTATTGTACTTGGAGTTGATAACAGTGAACTGGGCATTGATATTGAAGAAGTAGATGTCATAGAAAGGCCGCAAAATATCACCAGGGTTCCGGGTACACCTGAATTCGTTAAAGGCATAGCGGATATCAGGGGAAATGTGCATACAGTCATCGACTTAAGGAAAAGGCTTGGTCATCCTGGAAGAAATGCAGATGAAGAGACCAGGATGATTGTGCTGGATACTGCATCAGGCAGGGCAGGGTTTTTAGTCGATTCCGTAAAGCAGATAATGACTGTCGACCATACTGATATAAAAAGCATACAAAGGGCTCCAAAGGGAATGAATAAAAAGTTTTTAAAGGGTGCTGCCATTATCGGCAAAAGGAAGATTGTCCTCATTGACCCGGATGCATTGCTTCTCCCTGACTGAACTTATGTCAGTATCTCACACCCTTTATATGGATAAACCTTATTGCAGCCCATGAATAGTATGTAAGGTGATAGTTGTCTCTGTCATAAGTATGCGCAGCCACAAGAGTATCTTGAAGCCCTGGAGGGCTTCCTGTCTTCACAACAATGGGAGAGTGGTTGTATATATTGCCCCCCTCAAATGAGAGCTGAATAATGTCACCCGGCTGTATTAATGAGATGTCTGTCTGTTCTGCTACAGGGCCCGGGCCTGTATTTGAGGTTATGAAATTGTAAAAATAATTAACTCCGGTCCATGAAGCGGTTCTGCTGTATGAATCTATATAGTACCATCCGAAAACCGGCGTATAATTCATGACACCGCTTCCTGCATATACGGCCTGCGATGCGAAATTGGTACAGTCACCTCCCAGGCCGTCAAAATTATAATATCCAGGATTCCTCCCAAAAGCCCACTTATGGGCATACTCTACCGCAGCTTTCCTGTCGTATTCTCTTATGTTCCTTTCTCTCACAGTCAAAATCATATTTCTCCTTTTATGGATTATCTAATATCATATTGGCAATGGTCTTTTATTATATTATTATTCAAGGATGTGTTTTTTGTTTAAACTGAGGAGCTTTAAAGTTTTTTCGATGATTATTGCAAACACCTTTGAACTGTTAAGTTCACCTCAGAATTGCCAGAGCTTCTTAAATGGC
>CAYYGK010000277.1:0-3142 GCA_964471145.1 uncultured Eubacteriales bacterium
CGGGGTCTTCATCTTCACTCCAGGACAATACCCATTCCACAGAACCCGGATGACCTGGTATACAGTTAAGAACAAACCTGTCAGATTTATAGGCATACAATACCCTGTGAAAAGAAGTTCTTCTGTACGACTTTCCATTCAGTATGCGCTGCGTAGCATCAATTGTCAGATTTCCCACTGCATCTGGAAAACCAACTTCCATACTCTGGAATACCCCGCTTAAATTGTATGTAGAAAACCTTACAGTGCGTTCCGGAAAATCTGCAGTCTTTATTGTCATTGCTTCTCCGGTAGGAAGAATATCCTCCTTAATCACGAGCAGTTCATATGTATCATGGTCAGGTTCGGCAACAGCCCACCAGACTGTACCATCTCCCGGTTCGTACATAATCACCATTGAGCTTGACGTGGTGTGCCATACCTTTCCGCCGAGGTTTGATATGTATGTTTTCAACTGGTTAAATCTCTCCACTTCCACTTTTTCGGCGGGAACATTAAGCCTCCATATTTCACCCTTAATCGTCCTGTCCTGCAGCGTATTGTTGTCATCAATATATTGGATATCAAGTGTCTGTGCCTGCTTATAGTCAACGGATGAATAAGCCTCCTGCCTGTAAAGGGGATTTATTTGTGGGACAGGTATATCCCATTCCCCTGCATCAGTAGAAACCTGATTGTATGTATCTTCTTCTTTACCATCCCCGGAAGGTGATTTATCTTTTGTAGTGCGTTCCCGTTCCAAAGCTGTTGTTTTACCGGCAGATGCCTGCTGTTCTTCCCCACTCCTGTTCCCAAGTATGAAAAACAGGACTGCTGCCGTAGCAAGAACAACAGCCACCGCTGAAAACAGAAATATCACTTTCTTATTCATTTTTTGACCCCTCTTCTCTCTGCCTCAAAAACATGGTGTTTTGAGCTGGAATAGACATTATTCAATGGAATCCTTCACAATGTTTACATCGACAAGTATAACAGAATATTTTAGATAATTAAAGAGGTTTACATAAATTAATTTATGTATGCTAATTTGTATTGTATTTTAAAAACATCAACAAGGCTTGATACCTTTTTTGCACCTGCTTCTTCATGCTCATATCTCCGGTCCCTGCCGGGCAGTTGCAAATGCAGGCACCTCTTCACATACTGTTATTACGGCATTAAATCTTGTTCTGGATCCGAAAACCGGATGAAGCACAAGAGTATTGGCTCCGAACGTCGCAATTTCTAACAACAGGTTGTCTGAATGAAAAGGGGCGCCTGCACAGCTGGTTTTTCAAGCCTGTTTCTTAACCCGCTTATTTTGAATAGTCGAGTTTGCAAAAGGATGCAGAGTAGGTTCCTCCTCATTGCATCAAGTATACCCTCAAGTTTGTCAAACTGGGCAAGCATAACCGCTCCGGTAATTTCACTCATCCTGTAGTTGACACCGCAGAACAGTTCTCCCTCATACCTTTCCTCCGCAAACCTGTCAGGCCTCCAGCAGGCCGCAGCATCGTGATACCCCATGCACCTGTCATAGAGCTTTTTGTCGTTGGTCACCACCATGCCGCCTTCACCCGCAGTAATTATCTTTGAATAGTGAGGAATTCAGTTTAAAGCTTAAGGAAAAAAATGATATGATCGAGATTTTCAATGGCCGTATCAAAATGCATGAAGAAAAACTTCTGGAAAATGAAGAGAAAGTTAAAAGCTTAAAAAAGGGACTTAATGAATCTTTAGACAATACGCTAACCTCAATGAAGCGTGTGATGCAAACAAGGCTCTGCTCTCGGAATACAGGGAGAAGAACGAAACTTTAACCGGTTTTCTTGATGAATACAAGGTATACAAAAGTATGATAGAAAACATTAAAAGAGACCTTGAAAAAGAAAAAAGTCTTCGCCAATCAGCTGAACTGAAAATTTCAGAGAAAGATAAGAAAATAGAACAATTGAACACTGGATTGGATGAGACAAAGAAAACTTGTCAGGTTGAATTAAATCAGAGATTAGAGCTTTGTCAAATCCAAAAAGAAAAGGAACTACTTATGGTCAGGAAGGAGTGCCAGCAGACTCTCGAATCTTCACAGAAAGAATATGTGGGGAAGATAAAAGACCTGCTTGATATGATTGAGAAACAGAAAAGCTCAAGGGCTGTAAAAAAGGTGTCTGGTAAATCTGTCTCAAATTTAAGTAAATCCTAAATGATAACATTAATTATACCCGGTATTTAAAAATGGTGCCGGGATTTTTCTTACCTATTATATTAATACCTGTAGATTTGATGGATAACCAGTATTTTTGTATATGTATGTTTACACATATATTTTAAAAAATAACCCAAAGCTATTGAAATATTTGGTTTATGATTGTAAAATTAAATCATTCGACAGGTGTCCGGATGTTCCCGGATTGCCTGTCCGGATATTGCCGGACTACCGTCCGGATGCCTTCGGATTCACTGTCCGGATAAACCGGAATACGCATGAAGATGAGTACTCTCAAATTGCACCATATGAAGACTGAATTTTAGGAAAGCATGGCTTGTTCAACAATATAATGGCTCTATTTAATCATGTCCGGATTTTGTTTGTCATTGCAGTTTATGATATTTTATGTTAAATAATAAGCTTAAAAAGTTGCGATATTGTCAGCGGTAATCGAAAACACACAATAACATTACCTTAATATGGTATATATGTCTGAATATATACAGACAATGGATGAGCTTTAAAAAAGCAATTTCCTATCTAATAAAATTTTTAAAAATGTCTTGACAACGGGGGGCATTATAAACCATACCCTATGTAGAAATGCTCCGGGACGGTATCTGCAAGGTGCGGGAGGGCTTCTACACAAAAAGTATTGAGTATGAGGACATTAGGGCGTGTCCCTAAAACATTTTGAGAAGGATTCGGATTGCAGCCAAGGTAATCTCGCCCTAAATTTTTGTCCTGCTTTCTGTTGACTATAAACAAAACCAGATTCTATTTTGGAAGTCCTAACCAAATAGCAAAAAGAACTAATACTATCCCGATTGCGATAACAACTATCATCCAAAGTCTACTTTTTTTGTTCTTCATACGAGAAGTTCCTAAAGCAATTAAAAATACGCCTAAAATCATCGAAAAAAGCATTGCAAAAAACCCCATTTTATATCCTCC
>CAYYGK010000278.1:0-3132 GCA_964471145.1 uncultured Eubacteriales bacterium
CTCATTATTCATAATAGTTTCTCCAGGATAAAAAAATGAAAAGACATAGTCCTGCCATTATGCATGTTGATAATGCACATGTTTTACTGCTGCAATCAATACTATAATTCCTGCTGCTCTCCTGCGGGCCGAAACACCGTCAGGATTGCATCAGGTTTTGTTTATACTGCATTTTTTTCCTGTGTATGCTGCCCACTGCTTTCCCAGTATTCTAACACAAAAACAGTAAATAAAGATATCATTAAACCCAGTACAACGGCTATAGATATATTCAATTCCCTGTTTGGTGATACCGCTTTTTCCGGAGTTATTGCTTCTGACACAACCATAATACTTGACTTTCCAAGCTCAGCAGACTGCTTTATCATCGCTTCTTTATATTTCTGCCTGTATGCATCATAAGTGTTTTTTATGAGCGTATATTCATGCTCATACTGGTCGAATTTTTGCTGCTTCTCTGCATACTCTGCCTGTAGGATTTCTATTTCACTCTGCAACAATGCTACGGATTCTCCGATTCCAGTTAGTTTAGCTTCATTTTCTGTAATACTGGTTTCCAAATTGTTAGCTTTTATTGCTAATTCGGTATATGCCGGATTGATTTCCTGCTCTTTTATCATCAGTCCAGCCAGCTCTGCTGTATTACCTCCTGTTGTGTCCTTAACTATTCCCAGCATGACGTTATCTCCTGACAGAGACCTTTCCAGTTCAAAGTATAAAGGTGTTTGTTTAATAATTTCTTTTGTTCTTTGCAAACTATGCTGCTGCACATTTAAATTAAGGACAGTACTATTCTTCTCAGCTTTATAGTTTGTAAGCTGATTTAACTTGGAACTAAGTTCCTGTTTGAGCTCCTCCGGGCCTCTTGGCTGAGCAAGGAAACTTTTCAGTTTTTCATGTGCTTCATCAAGTCTTTCCTTTTCCCTGTCCTGTTCTGTTTTAATAAATTCAGCTGCATTTTTTGCCTGTTTCCTGTTGGTTTCAGAAACAAACTCCGTAAATTTTTTGCTTACCAGGTTTGCGATATCTGCAGCCTTTTTGGGATTATTATCTGTTGAAGAAATGGTAAGGATATTTGTGTCATCTATTGCCTGAACATTGATTTTCGATGCAACCTGTTCAAGTGAAAGCTCTTTTAAATCTGCTTCCTCCTGAACAAATTTAAGCACTTCAGGCGCTTTTACCTGCTCTTTGTATGTTTCTACCGTCATGCCCGGATACCTTGAAATGTTAGAAACTATGTCTTCAATACTGTCGTTTTCTGAAGAAGTGTTATTTGCTGCTATCGGAGAAACCATAAGCATCGTCCTGGCTTCATAAGTATTCTCCACTAACAAATAGCTGTATATTGCTGCCAGAAAGATACATGCCGTTGTTATAACTGCAACCAACCATTTTCTTTTGATAATAACTTCAACTATTTCACGTAAAGATATCTCTTCCATTATGTCCTCACAATTTTTGTTTTTTTAAACTCCATAGTACAACTTCTTTCTACATTGTTTATGTTCAGAAAATGAACTATAAAATATTGTATATTAAGGGGTTTGCCATGTCAACGATTATTGTAGAAATCTGCGATTAAAAATATGTTACAAAAAGCTATGCCGGCTGCAGCATTTCTATGCCCAGTTCAACAACCCTTGGTTCCCCCATAAAGGTAAGATTGACTTTGGCCCTGCCCTTTCTTTTATTAATCCCTACTATCTGCCCCTCTAATGAAACCAGAGGCCCTTCAACCACGACTACTTTTCCGTTCTCCATAAGGACACTTGAATACCCCACAGTTTCATCATTGCAAATAAGGCGGTTTATAACCTCCATCTCCCAGTAGTTTATCGGCACCGGGTCATATCCGCTCTTTAATAGTTTGAGCAAACCGGGTACTCTTTTGAGCCTGTAGTAGTTTTTAACGCTCATATCACCATTTAGAAGCACATACCCGGGGAACAAAGCCCGTATGACATTATGCCATCTGCCTTTTCTTCTTTCCCTCATTTTGCGTTTGGGTGCAAGTATGCGCATATCTCCCTGGAATCTGTAATCAAGCCTTATCTTTACCTTTTCTTCCTCACCTGTCATGACGAACAGTGCATACCAGTCATCACAATAAGAACTGCTCATATATAGACCCCCGTCTACAATGTTCAAATATTGAACGATACTATATACATTCTACACAAGGCCTGTCCATGTGTCAATACTGTTAATGAAATTGGAAAGGTTTCTTAAGAACATATTAATGCAGTTTATTCTGAAGAGAGTTGAGAACATAAAAACCTTTACGGTTTACACTGTCTTTACGGTTGTATGTCATTTCAGAATCATCCATCTGCCTGAAAATGCCTCCTGCTTCTTCCACAATACACTGCATGGCTGCCGTATCCCACTCCATTGTCGGCCCAAACCTGTAATACACTTCAGCTTCTCCCATGGCCACCAGGCAACCCTTTATTGAACTTCCGGCCCTTTTTATGTCTTTGATATTATTTTTCTCAATTATCGCTTTCAGCTTATCTGATGCATGAGAACGACTCATAACAAGCCTTATGTTTTCAGTCCTGTCTGATACCTTAATTCTTTTAACTGTCCCATCCTTCTTATAAAACGCACCCTTTCCCTTTTGGGCAAAAAAAAGTTCTTCCTTTACAGGTACATATATAACCCCTGTTACACTTCTTCCTTCATGTACAAGTGCTATATTAACCGTAAACTCACCATTCCTTTTAATAAACTCCTTTGTACCATCGAGAGGGTCAACTATAAAGCACCATTCATTTTCAAGCCTTATAAGGTTGTCCTGTGACTCCTCTGATAGAACAGGAATATCCGGAAAGGCTTTTTTAAGGCCCTCTAATATTATTTCATCCGATATACTGTCTGCTTTTGTGAGAGGGGAATCGTCCTCCTTGTAATCAACCTTAAAATCACTGTTGTAGATTTCAAGTATTGCCTTTCCTGCTTTTACTGCCAGGTCCTTACAGGTATCAAGGTGTTCTTTTAAAATCATATACGCTCTCCCGTGAAAGGTTAAAAAACCTGTTATTTTTCAGAGTATATAAATACCCTTTTAATATGAACACTGTCTTCAATATATATCCTCAGCCATGGATCCGTACCGGTATAATCCTT
>CAYYGK010000279.1:0-3125 GCA_964471145.1 uncultured Eubacteriales bacterium
CACCCTTAAGTGAACTACCGCATATTTTACTCCCGTACTTTTCTATAAGCTCAAGGAGTGTTTGCCCCTCGAACTTTCCGTTTGACACGGTACTGACACCGTCCGGATGGGCCGATACCTCCCAGCTTTCAGCAACGATGCCTTCCGGAAGCTGCTTGCCAAAATCAGCAAGATTTCTACCGCCCCATATGTAGTCCTTGTATACGGATTTGAATTTGATAGGGTAAAACACCTGGCAGATTTCCTCCCCCGGCAAAATTATATAAGTTCCTTATGTAATCTTACTATATTATTGGCTGTGGTACAACACCGGAATAAGTGTCAACATTCACATGGTATATCCGGTTAGGCGAATAGTTGCTCTTTTTTTGTTGTATGCGGGGAAATATTGTGATACAATCAATAACCACAGTCCTTGCTCTGCATTTTGTTGCAGGGCCGTCAGACCGGAAGGAGGTGTACATGCATGGCGGCAGAAAGAAAATATGAAACCCTTTTCATAGTCGATTCCAGACTTGAGGAGGAAGGAAGAAACGAAACCATCTCCAGAATAAAGAATCTTATAGAAGAACATGCTTCACTTGATGGAATTGATGAGTGGGGCAACAGGAAACTTGCCTATGAGGTGAATGATCAGACCGAAGGATACTATGTTCTTGCAGATTTTAAAGCAAAACCGGAATTTCCGCTTGAACTTGAAAGAATCTTCAAGATAACAGATGGTGTTATAAAGTATTTAACAGTAAATAAGGAAAAGTAGGGGAGTCATTATGAACAAGGTTATTTTAATGGGAAGGCTGACAAGGGATCCGGAGCTCAGGTATACCACCAATAATAACACGGCTGTATGTAATTTCACCCTGGCGGTGGACAGGCGGTTTCAGAGGCAGGGAGAGGAAAGGCAGGCGGATTTTATTCCGATAGTTGTATGGAGCAAGCTTGCCGAGTTCTGTGACAGGTATTTTCGCAAGGGAAGACAGGTGGCTGTTGTTGGAAGAATACAAGTCAGCAACTGGAACGACAACGAAGGCAAAAGACGCTATAAGACAGAAGTGGTTGCCGATGAGGCATATTTTGCCGACAGCAAGCCCTCGGGGGGCAGCGACACCGGCAATACTGCTGATGAAGATGCCGATAGCAGGACTGACTCTGCCGGCGACAGCGGAGAAGGAAAAGAAGAAGGGGATGGTTTTTTTCCTCTGGATGAAGAGGAAGATGAACTGCCTTTTTAAACTGAACATGTATGGAATTTGTGTTGGGAGGAGGTAAGAAATTGGCTGCAAGAAGAGAACGCAAGGACAGAGGCGACTATGGCGGCGGAAGGATGAGAAAACCAAGAAGAAAGGTATGCAGCTTCTGCGTTGACAAGGTCGACTCAATAGATTACAAGGAATATGCAAAGCTTAAGAAGTATATATCCGAAAGGGGAAAGATTCTTCCAAGGAGGATATCAGGCAACTGCGCAAAGCACCAGAGACAGCTTACAATCGCCATAAAAAGGGCAAGGCATATTGCCCTGCTGCCCTATACATCAGATTAGGGAACCGAAAGGGAATGATTAAATGCAAAAAGTAGGGTTTTTGGGACCAAAGGGCACCTTTTCGCAGGAAGCCATGGAGAAATTCATGGGTGACAGGGTATATGAGGCCTGTCCCTACAATAATATATATGAGATTGTTGCGGCGGTTGAAAATTGTGTAGTCAATGAGGCTGTTGTACCTGTGGAGAGCTCCCTTGAAGGTGCCGTTACCGCCACGCTTGATATTCTTGCAGGTGAGGCGGATATAATGATCAAGGGAGAGACGGCTATCCGTATAAGTCAGCACCTGCTGGTAAAAAGGGGTACAGCGATGAGGGACATAGAATGTATTGTATCTCACCCGCAGCCACTGGGGCAGTGCAGGAAGTTTTTGGCCCAAAACCTGCCGGGTGCGGAAACAAGGCTTGTTAACAGTACTGCAGGTGCAGCAAGGGAAGTGGCTGAGGGACAGGGGAAAGAGGCGGCAATAGCCTCTCTTGCTGCAGCTGAAGTCTACAGGCTGGATATTGCGGCAGCAGATATACAGGACGGTAACGCAAGTTATACACGGTTTCTGGCGTTGTCAAAAGAACACAGCAGCAGAACCCGTGATGACAAGACGTCAATTGTTTTTTCAACAGAAGACAAACCGGGCAGCCTGTACAGGATACTTGATATATTCAACCTTTGGGACATAAACATGAAGAGGATAGAATCCAGGCCTGCAAAAAGTAAACTTGGAAAATACATATTCTTTGTAGACATTGAAGGCCATATTGAAGATGGGGATGTCAGAGATGCGCTGACTATGATAAAGAGAAAGACCTCATTTTTAAAGTTCCTGGGTTCATATCCCCGCTGCGACTGAACTGAAGTGCTTCCGGAAATAGTAATTTGAGGTATTATAATATATAATACATATTCAGGAGGCTGCTTCAGGGAGGTTTATTATGGCGATATTTGACGGCAACATAGATATAACACGCAATATAAGGATAATTGAATGGATGAAGAGTGAAATACTTGCTGATATTGCAAGTCTGTTCAGGCTGCTGGTGGATGGTATTAAGGAAGAAATACATGAAGAGCTGGCAGACATTCTGTCCAACCTTATACTCATGTTGTACCTGCTTGGGAAAAGGCTGGGTGTAAGCTATAACGCAGTGGACATAAAAATGCGCAGCAGGATAAGGCTTGGGCTGATAGAATCATACGATATGGAAAGGGACTTCGGGGATCTTTCAGAGCTTTCAAGGCACCTGAACACTTCAAGATCGGGAGATGAGGAATGACGTGAACAAGAAGCATCCGGGACTATTCATACCGGGGACGGGTTTTTACCTGTGGACCATACTTATCCTTGTTATAACGCTTGCATTGCTAAATTACAGGCTTGCAGTACCTGGTTTCATATTGCTTGTATTTTTTGTGCTGCATAATTACAGGTCCAACTATAAAAGAAAGAAGGAAATTACCCGTTACATTGAGAACCTTACGTTAAATATTGATACCGCCTCAAAAGATACGCTGCTCAATTTCCCGCTGCCGCTTGTGGTGGTGGAACTGGATGGTACAATTGTATGGTATAATTCCCTTTCCAGAAGTG
>CAYYGK010000280.1:0-3110 GCA_964471145.1 uncultured Eubacteriales bacterium
TTGCAGGTATCACAAGAATGAAATAGTATGTATCAAACAGATAATAACCCATACCACAACCTCCATTCAAAACACGTAATAATACTGCTGTACATATTAATACCCCGAACGGCGCCTGTTTACGCTAAAACACTTAAAATCAGAATCTGCTTCTGTCAGCCCACAGTCCCAGCGCAGGATTGCTTATGTAATAGATCCTCTCGCCGTCCTCCATAGTATTAAATCCTTCATGCAGCCTTTCAGGGTTGTATCTTGATGCGGCCTGTTCATAAGGCATATACCGGAAGCCGACACCCTCCACTTCACCGGGAGTAAGCATCCTGGCCCCGTATGTTATAGTGAACCTGCCGTCGGAAGAACCATGCATCAGATGAGCAGCCACAGAAAGATTGTTTTTAAGGTCTTCATTCTGCCTTGTCAGTTCAAGCACCTTTACTCTTCCCACATAGCCGTATTTGCGTATCAGCCTGTCGTTTACCGCATCCTCTCCAAACTTCCTTACTCCCGGGGCAAGCACAAGCAGCTCGCCCCCGTCGGATATGGCCATCCTTGTCCTGTAGACCGCCTTGTTCCCAAGCCATGTGCTTTTAAACTCCCCCGGGGCAAGGTAAACAACCACCTTGTCAAGGGGATTGTCCAAAAATGTAAGGTTCTTCTGCCGGCTGAGACTGACCGCTTCCTCGAACAACGCTCTGTCCCTTCCGATAAACAGCCCATGCATATTTATTTGAGAACCCCGGCATGTTGTGACAGTAAGTACGTACATGAGAGGAACATCACCCAGGAAATTCTCTTCCGCATAGTCAAAGACCTTCCTTACCGGGGAATGGTCCTTGCCCATTATCTTCTCCATACCGTAAACCGCCCCCAGCATATGGGACTTGTTTATGATGCCGCTTCCGCCGCAACCGACAAGTATATTCTTAGTATAGTTGGCCATGCCTATAACCTCATGAGGCACAACCTGTCCCAGAGAAATAATAAGGTCATACCTCCCATCAGCAATCCTTTTGTTTATCTCGACATCCATAGGTTCACTTACAAGTCCTTCCGACACTTCGCTTATAAATTCGGCAGGAACCTGGCCTATGGTCACAACATCGTTTTTCCAGCTGTGTGGTATAAAGCAGTCAAGGGGGATTCCGTCACCGAACATCCCCCTTATTTCCTCATCTGTCATGGGGTCATGCGTGCCGAGAGCAGGTAGTATATCCACCTTGCAGGTGCCTTTGAGCAATTCGTAATACATTGCCGTAATCTTCCCCGTACCCGAATGCATTCTTGTAATATCGGGCGGTATAAGCAGAACCCTTCCAGGCTTATAGCCAAGGGCTGACACAGACTGCTCAACAGCTTTCTTTATCTCACTTTCGGGCAGGCTCCCTTCCACAGTAGCCTTCATGTTAATATTAACCATAACAATTCACTCCCTCTAGACACCCGAATAAGCTGAAAATCCCCCGTCTACCGGTATTACGGTACCGTTTATAAAACCTGATGCCCCACTGTCAACAAGCCATAAAAGAGTTCCCAGCAGCTCTTCGGTCTTCCCAAACCTTCCCATGGGAGTCTGGGAGATGATTTTGTCGGCACGTTCCGTATATGAACCATCTTCATTGGTAAGCAGTGCCCTGTTCTGCTGCGTAAGAAAGAACCCGGGTGCTATTGCATTTACCCGAATGCCCACCTTTGACATATGCACTGCAAGCCACTGTGTAAAGTTTGATACGGCAGCCTTTGCGCCGCTGTATGCGGGTATTTTGGTAAGCGGTGTAAATGCATTCATTGACGATATGTTCACTATTACAGAGTCCTCTTTCTGCGCCATGTCCTTTGTGAAAACCTGTGTGGGAATAAGCGTACCCAGGAAGTTCAGATTGAATACAAACTCAACCCCATCAGGGTCAAGGTCCATAAATGTCGTAATATTCTCTTTTTCATTTAAGTCTTCCCTGAAAAGGTATTCTTTTGTAGTAGTACCCTTTGGATGATTACCTCCTGCCCCGTTTACAAGTATGTCGCAGCTGCCCAGTTTGCTGTTGATTATCTCCCTGGCATCCAGCATACTGCTCTTGCTTAACACATTGCACTCAACGGCAAGTGCACGGCCTTTTTCTGACTCAATCTCCCCGGCAACTCTCTCTGCGCTTCCCCTCCTCAGGTCCAGCACAGCTACTGATGCACCGCTTGAAGCAAGGGCCTTTGCAAACCCGCTGCAAAGTACTCCGCCCCCTCCTGTTACAACCGCTACTTTTCCTTCAAGGTCTATCTTAAATGGCAGTTTCATACTCACTCACCTCATTTTTTTTAATACTAGACATTATACGTGGAGGCAGACGTTTTTCCCCCAAGCCCTGTCCAGTCGGTATGGAAATACTCTCCACGCGGTTTGTCCACCATTTCATAGGTGTGTGCTCCAAAATAGTCCCTCTGGGCCTGGAGAAGATTGGCGGGCAGCCTTTTGTTCCTGTAACCGTCATAGTAGCTCAGGGCAGTGGCAAATGCAGGCACCCATATCCCGTTTGTTACAGCTGTAGAAACAACCCTTCTCCAGCTGTCCTGAGCAGCCTGAATCTTTTGGCTGAAGAAATCGTCAAGCAGAAGATTGCTTAAACCAGGGTTCCTGTCAAACGCTTCCTTTATCCTTCCAAGGAATATTGAACGTATTATGCATCCGCCTCTCCACATAAGGGCTATTCCCCCGTAGTTGAGGTTCCATCCGTAAGTTGCTGCCGCCTCCCTGAGCAGCGTATATCCCTGGGCATATGATACGATTTTTGAGGCATACAGTGCCTGCCTTATGTCTTCAACAAATGCCTTGCGGTCTCCGCTGAATGAAGGCTCTGGTCCCTTAAGAATTCCTGATGCTTTTACTCTTTCCTCCTTGATTGCAGAAAGGCAGCGTGCGTAAACCGCTTCTCCAATAAGGGTTAAGGGTATGCCCTCTTCAAGTGAAGCAATTGCTGTCCACTTGCCGGTACCCTTCTGCCCGGCGGTATCCAGTATCATGTCCACCAGTTCTTCTCCGTTTTCATTACGGTATCCCAGTATGTCACGGGTAATCTCAATAAGGTAGCTGTCAAGCTCCCCCTCGTTACATTCCCTGAATA
>CAYYGK010000281.1:0-3102 GCA_964471145.1 uncultured Eubacteriales bacterium
ATCGTTGCAAGTGGAGAACTTCCTGATCTTATTGGAACAGGAAATATAAATTTAATAAATACGTATTATAATAGTGGTTTATTTGTGCCAATAAATGAGTATATGGACGAATGGGGACCTAACATAGCTAAAATCCTTGAAAACAAAGTATATTACAATAGTCTTAAGTCTTCAGATGGAAATATTTATGCTTTTCCAGCTGAAATGGGAGCACCTTGGCTGAATATACGAGAGCAGACTTTTATTAACAAAAAATGGCTGGACAAATTGAATATTCCAATGCCCACTACGACTGAAGAATACAAGGACGCTTTAATAGCGATAAAAAACGGAGATCCTAATGAGAATGGTATTGCCGATGAAATCCCATTCACCTGTCTTATAGCAGAAAATGACAACAGACTCCTTCCATTCTTCGGTAATTTCGGCCTGCCATTTACCGTTAAGCATTTTGATGTTATTCTTGAAGGAGAGTATGTATTTGGACCTGTACATGAAGCCTTTAGGGAAGGATTGAACTATTTTAACGAATTATATGAGGAGGGCTGTTTTGATGAAGAAAGCTTCACACAAACTTTTCCTCAGTTAAAAGCCAAGGGAATGAGCATGGTAATGGGATCAACAGTTAATTTCTGGGCACTTTTTGTAGGTTATGGTGAAGAAGTTCAGTGGGACTATGAATTAGTACCTGTATTAAAACATAATGATATTGACCCCATATGGCAATATGAACCACAAATACCTAGAATAGGTGCAATAATTTCTTCTAAATCAAAGCATATACTACCTATCATGAGGCTTATGGATTATATAAATGAAAGTCCGCAACAAGTAGCAAGAGTAAGATGGGGCCCTGAAACAAATGGGTTGCTTAAGCCTTTTGAGGATGGATCATTTCAACTTACTGAAGATGAATTAGATGAAAGTATGGGTGAAATCTTTAATATGCTAACTGGTTGGATGAATGCTGGCGATACTAAAAAATATAGACGTCTTGGTGATAATGAATGGTCATCCATACTAAAGCTTGAATATGTGGATGCCTACATGCCATATGCAAATACTAAGTATGCAGTAACAAATGGGCATTGGGCTGATATCTCATCAGAGGACCGAAAAGTTATTAATTCATTTGATGCAGAGTCAAGATCCTTAATTCATAATTTCATGGCGACATCAATAATGGAAGGTATTGATGATGATACATGGAATGAATTTAAAACCAGCCTTAAAAAGGCAGGTCTTGATAAGTATGTTGAGATTAAAAGCGCTGCCGTTGATCAGTACTATGCAAAATAGAATTAAACTATAAACCGATTGGTGCAGTAGCTTAAAATTGAGCAGATATGAGGAGATATTCAAGGTTTATGCATTTGTTCCTGAATGTCTCCTCAATCATATAAAGCAACAGAAAGGTGACATTAAATATGAATAATTTAGCTTTAATTGTAAGAGGCGGATGGGATGGACATGAGCCCGTTATGGTATCTGAAATATTTGGCAAGCTACTTGAAGAGAATGGATTTACTGTGGAAATTTCAGAAACACTTGATTCCCTGCTTGACCAGGAAAAGCTGGATAAGCTGCATCTTATAGTGCCTTTATGGACAATGGGCAAGATAACCAAAGAGCAGGTGAATGCAGTAATAGAAGCAGTAGCAGGTGGAGTTGGTATTGCCGGAAACCATGGCGGAATGTGTGATGCATTCAGGGAAAGTGTACAGTGGCAGTTCATTACAGGTGGAAACTGGGTTTCACATCCCGGTGGAAATGGAGTGGAATATGCAGTTAATGTTAAAAGGGGTTCCAGTTCAATTGTGGAAGGCATTAGCGACTTCAAGGTAAAAAGCGAGCAGTATTATCTTCACGTGGACCCCGCTGTCGAGGTTTTAGCTACAACCCGTTTTCCTGAAGTAGACTGGTATCATTCATCAAACGGTCAGGTCGACATGCCGGTGGTATGGACCAAGAGATGGGGACATGGACGGGTTTTTTACAATTCTCTGGGACATCACGCTGATGTTTTTAACATACCTGAGGCATTGGAAATTATGAAAAGAGGAATGTTATGGGCGGCGGAAGGTAAAGACATAGCGGTAAGGGAGGGTCTTGACAAAAAAGACTTTTCCAGTGATAAGCAGATGTTTTAATGAGGAGGTTTAAGAATTTGAAAAAAGTAAAGGTGGGTATAGTTGGTTGTGGAAATATAAGTGGTATTTACTTAAAGAACAGTACACAGGTTTTTAAGATTCTTGAAGTAGCTGCAGTGGCGGACATTATCCCCGAGAGAGCACAAAAAGTGGCAGAGGAATATAACATACCATTGGCATGTTCTGTAGAAGAATTGCTCAGTGAACGTGAAATAGAAATTGTACTTAATCTCACCATACCAATGGCTCATGCTGAAGTTTGTATCAAGGCACTGGAAGCCGGGAAAAATGTATATGTTGAAAAACCGTTGGCAGTTACAAGGGAAGATGGAAAGAGAATACTTGATACAGCAAAGGCAAAAGGCCTACTGGTTGGAGCTGCCCCTGACACGTTTATGGGAGCAGGCATACAAACCTGCAGAAAGCTTATTGATGACGGCTGGATAGGTGAACCGGTCAGTGCAACAGCGTTTATGATGTGCCCGGGACATGAAAGTTGGCATCCCGATCCTGAGTTTTATTATAAGGCTGGCGGAGGCCCCATGTTTGATATGGGCCCATATTATCTTACTGCACTTGTCAACCTGATAGGCCCTGTGTGTAAGGTTACAGGTACTGCAAGGATTACGTACCCCGAGAGAACAATAACCAGCAAGCCTAAATTTGGTACAAAGGTTCAAGTTGATGTACCTACCCATGTAGCGGGCATACTTAATTTCAAAAATGGTGCTGTTGGAACAATCATAACCAGCTTTGACGTATGGAGGGCAAAGCTTCCAAGAATTGAAATATATGGGTCAGAGGGGTGCCTCAATGTGCCTGACCCCAATGGCTTTGGAGAACCGGTATACGTGTACAGGAAGGAATACAAGGAATGGAAGGAAATACCACTTACCCATGGATATAGTGAAAACAGCAGGGGAATAGGTGTAGCTGATATGGCATATGCCAT
>CAYYGK010000282.1:0-3100 GCA_964471145.1 uncultured Eubacteriales bacterium
TTTGGGTGATTTCTACAAAAAAATTATAACATACTCAGGTATTGACAGGACTTTGGAAGCAGATCTTCCTGAAGGGGTTACTGCTCAAATGAGAACTGACGGCAAAAACAGATATGTATTTATCATGAATTTCAATCCGTTTAGTGTTACGATTACTCTTGATAGGGAATATACAGATATGCTCACAGGCAAATGTATCAGTGGATGCGAATGCATAAAAGGTTACGGTTTCCTGATACTTAAAAGTTAAGAGCTGATTCTCAGGACAGCCGGAACACTTAGATAGCGTTCTCTTTGTTTGTAACAATTATTTACTATTTAAATTCAGGGACAATATAGTAAACAGGGCAGGACGCTGCACACTTGTTATATACTTTCTGCATCAGCCTGTTATAATACGGGCCATAGAGGCCTTTAACCATTTCTCCGGATGCTGACCTGTTCAGGTCTGTCATAGTATAAAATGAAAAGACCCTTTATAACATCATTATAGTTTTCCTCTGTAATCCTGTATAACTCACTGTTGTTTACCTGTACATACATCACAATATCATATTTTTCACTGTTGTCCATAACAGCGCTAATAATATCCACTGATTCAAGTGGAGGACTGCATTCAAAAAACCATCCCCCCGTGTGTTTATTCATTTCAATTTCTTTCTCATAGTACTTCTCAAGAAAACATCTGAGCTCCCCTGGTATACTGGACCACATGTTTACTGAAACTGACATAGATGATACCTCCTGTCCATATAATATTAGTTTGACATGATTATTAGAAAACCTCTATGTAATATTTGCTAACCTTATTAAACGTATTTTAGAGTATGTTTTTTCAAACAATAATAGAAAAACAGTTTGGAGAGGATTCCACTTGCCTTACAGCAAACGCTTTTTCGTTCTTGCTTGTATTTTTCTGACAGCACTCGTACTTACCTCAGTGATTTCATCATGCGGCAGCAACAGTCGGCAACAGGACGGACAGAAAAGCGGGCAGCAACTTTCTAATAAGCAGGAACAGGAAAAAGCACCAAAGGATCTTGAAAAGATTGAAAAGTCTGTTGAAAGGATAATCAAGCTTTTAGAAGGGCCAAGTGTAACAGAAGAAGAGCAGTTTTCAGAGGGCCAGGAAGAGGAATCCGGGCAGGACTTCGGACAGGACTCCGGCTCTGGCACCAGTTCTCAGCAAAGCCCGGAGAACCAAAACCAAAAACCGCAGCAGGCAGGAAAAGACAATGGCGGAAACACTCAGGAAAGTCAACAAAAGCCGGAATTCAAAAAAGACCCCTGGAAGGACTTAACCCCGGTTATTAACAAACTGCATTACATGTGGAACGACTATATGCCTCTGGCTGTAGAAAAGGGTACAAAAAAAGCTCTCGCTGACAATTTCAGTACAGCCCTTAACAGCCTTACTGAGGCAATCATTCAGAAGAACAAGACGAAAACACTGATGGCCGCAAGCTACCTGTATGCATACATTCCGGATTTTTATTCACTATACGGTGATAATAAAACAACAGACATAAAAAGAATAAGGCACTATGCCAGGAACGCAATATTGAACGGGTACGCAAAAAACTGGAAACAAGCTCAAACGGATATGGAAAACCTTGATTTGACATGGAACATTCTAAAAAGGACATTTGATAAAAAGCATGCTGAAAAAGCAGCAAAACTTGACCTATCGGTATATGAACTGCTAAAGGTTGTAAATGTTGAAAATGGTTCACTAACCGATATAAAAGGCAGGATAACACTTCATAACATAATGGAACTCGAAAAATCTATAGAAGAGGAAGAATTGGGTAATATGGGCTCCCAATAATGCATATTTGCCACAGGGCTCCGGTTCCAATATAATTGTTCTGGAGGGCCTGGTATGAAAGTTATAGGTATTGTAGCAGAATATAACCCGTTTCATAACGGCCATATGCATCATCTAAAAAAAACAATGGAGCTGTCAGGCAGTGATGCGACAGTATGCATAATGAGCGGTAATTTTGTGCAGAGAGGTGAGGCTGCAGTCATTGACAAATGGTTCAGGGCGGAAGCCGCACTCAGATCCGGTATTGACCTGGTTATTGAACTGCCGGCTGTATATGCCATGTCAAGTGCCGAACACTTTGCATTCGGGGCTGTTAGAATACTTGACAGCATGAATTTTGTAAACTGCTTAAGTTTTGGCAGCGAAGCCGGTAATATTGAAAAGCTTGAATACATAGCCGATGTACTGGTGAATGAACCTTCTTCCTACAGGAAAACTCTGCACACAGCTCTGGATACAGGGGTATCATTTCCGGCAGCAAGGGAGCATGCACTTAAGAAATATTTTGATAGCAAAGACCCGGAGCTTTGTAAGCATATCAGCGATATCATTTCATCATCCAACAACATACTCGGAATTGAGTATATTAAGGCAATTAAAAAGCTCAACAGCACCATTGAACCCCTCACTGTCAGGCGTATAGGCACTTCATATAATTCTAAAACTGTAAACGGACAGTTTTCAAGCGCAACATCCATCCGCCATGCCCTGCTCAAAGAAGGCTCAAATACGCCAATCCTTATGCTTACAACACCCTCATCCTCCCACAAGCTTCTGCGCAGAGAGTTTTTAAAAAGAAGAAGACCTGTTTTCTCTTATGACTTTGAAAAAACAATAATCTCAAAACTCAGAAGCATGAATGCTGAGCAAATCGCAGCAGCACCTGATGTAAATGAAGGCCTTGAAAACAGAATAAAGCACTTTGCAATGCGGACAAACTCCCTGGAAAAACTGGTGGATGGTGTTTCAACCCGCAGATATACCAGAACACGGATATTCAGAATAGTATTCAATATACTGCTTGGAATAACCTCAAATGACCTTGATACATTTAACCGTTACGGAGGGCCCCAGTACATAAGGGTACTGGGTTTTACAAGCAGGGGAAGAAAGCTTCTATCCATGGCAAACAAAATTTCAACCCTTCCCGTTATCGTAAAAACCGCCAATTTCAAGGATGACTGCAATCCCCTTTTCAAACGGATGCTTGACATTGACATACATGCTACAGACCAGTATGTACTTGCTTACAAAAAGGAGACCCTTGCAAAA
>CAYYGK010000283.1:0-3093 GCA_964471145.1 uncultured Eubacteriales bacterium
TAATCCCTTACAGTAGAATTCATTTGTCCAATTCCTGTGCAAGAATTTTGTTTGCAAGCCTGGGGTCGGCCTTGCCCCGCGTTTCCTTCATTACCTGTCCAACAAGAAAACCCATCGCTTTCTTCTTGCCTCCCCTGTAGTCCTGTACAGGCCCGGGGTTGGCTTTTATAACGCTGCACACTATCTCCAATAGTTCTCCTTCATCACTTACGACTTCCATTCCCTCTTCCTTTACTATGGAATCCGGATCCTTTCCAGTCTCAAACATTCCACCGAATACATCCTTTGCAATCCTCCCGCTTATCTTTCCCTTCTCTATAAGCAGTAAAAGCCGGGCAAGATGTAAAGGCGGGAAGGGTATTTCGTCCGCCTGCATGTCCCGCTGATTGAGCTCTCTCATGATATCTCCCATAATCCAGTTGCTTGCGGCCTTTGCATCAGCACCTGCAGACACCACTTCTTCAAAGTAGTCTGCAAGAACTCTTGAGGAAGTAATCACACCTGCATCGTATTCGGGAAGTCCCATATCCTCAACATACCTTTTCCGCCTTACGGCCGGAAGCTCGGGAATGCTTTCCCTTATGCTTTCAATCCATTCTGATTTAAGTTCCACAGGAGTAATGTCAGGCTCGGGAAAGTACCTGTAATCATGTGCTTCTTCCTTGCCTCTCATGGAATAACTTGTAAATTTTTCGTCATCCCACCGTCTTGTTTCCTGTATAATGCTTTCCCCTGATTCAATAAGGCTTACCTGTCTTTTTGCCTCAGACTGTATTGCCCTTGTAATAGCTTTAAGGGAGTTCAAATTTTTCATTTCTGTTCTGGTACCCAGTTTTTCCTGGTGCTTTAGTCGGACTGATAAGTTTACATCGGCACGGAGAGAACCCTCCTGCATCTTGCAGTCTGATACGCCTGTATACTGCAGCGTGGCCCTTACACTCTCAATAAAAGCCTTTGCATCCTCCGCTGTCCTCATATCAGGTTCCGTAACTATTTCAATCAGCGGCACCCCGCACCTGTTGAAATCCACCAAGGTACCCCTGCCCCACTCATCATGAATCAGCTTTCCGGCATCTTCTTCTATATGTATCCTTGTTATCCCGATTCTCTTTATGCCATTTGGAGTCTCTATATCAACATGACCATTCACACACAACGGTAGGTCAAACTGCGATATCTGGTAAGCCTTTGGCAGGTCAGGATAGAAATAATTTTTTCTGTCCATCTTGCTGAACGACGGTATTGTACAGTTCATGGCAAGCCCGGCCTTCACGGCATATTCAACCACTTTTCTGTTCAAAACAGGAAGCACACCCGGCATTCCGGTGCATATGGGGCAGCACTGCGTGTTTTCCTCTCCGCCAAATTTCGTTGTGCAGGAGCAGAATATTTTTGATTCTGTTGAAAGCTCTGCATGCACTTCCAGTCCTATAACCGTTTCATATCCCATATCTAATTACTATACCTCCCTGTCTGGACCTGTGGCCGCTTGTTGTGAAAATCAGTATTTTTTTCAAACGTATATGCAGTTCTGAGCAGCAGACCCTCATCAAAAGCCTTCCCTATAAGCTGCATGCCCACCGGCATTCCTCTTTTATCAAAACCACATGGCACAGACAATGCCGGAATCCCTGCAATATTAACCGATGCCGTAAAAATATCACCAAGGTACATCTCGATTGGATTATCCAGCTTTTCTCCAAGCCTGTAAGCAGCGGTAGGAGTGGTGGGCCCTGCTATCATGTCGTACCTTTCCAGGGCTTTTTCAAACTGCTCCATAATAACTGCCCTTACCTTAAGGGCCTTCTTGTAATAGGCATCATAATAACCTGAACTCAGTGCAAAAGTACCCAGCATTATCCGTCTCTTGACCTCAGTTCCGAAGCCTTCGCTGCGTGTCTGCCTGTAAAGGTCTGCAAGGTCTTCAAACTTCTCTGCCCTGTAACCATATTTTACGCCATCATACCTTGCCAGGTTGGAGCTTGCCTCTGCCGAAGATATTAAATAATACGCAGGTATAGCATATTCTGTAACAGGGAGGGAAAACTCCTCCCATTCCACTCCTAGTGTTTTTAAAACGTCAAGCGCTTCTTCCAGGCGCTTTTTCACACTTTCTTCCACACCCTCAGCCATATACTCTCGCGGTACACCTATTTTCAGTCCCCTGACATCATTCTTAAGAAAATCTGTATAATCAGGGTGTTTTACATCTGCAGAGGTTGAATCCATGGAATCATGCCCGCATATAATGTTCATTACAAGGGCACAGTCTGTTACATCTTTTGCAAGCGGTCCTATCTGGTCAAGTGACGAAGCAAAAGCCACAAGCCCGTAACGTGAAACCGCTCCATAGGTAGGTTTCATGCCCACAACCCCGCAGAATGCGGCCGGCTGCCTTATGGAACCTCCCGTATCGGAACCCAGTGCAAAAACTGTTTCTCCAGAAGCAACAGAAGCGGCAGAACCACCGCTTGACCCGCCCGGAACCCTGTCCGTGTCCCAGGGATTCCGGGTTTTTTTAAAGTATGAAGTCTCGGTAGACCCCCCCATTGCAAACTCATCCAGATTGAGTTTGCCGATTAGTACAGTATCGTTTTGCATTAGTTTTTCAACAACTGTTGCATTGTACGGAGGTATGAAATTCCCAAGTATTCTTGAAGCGCAGGTTGTTTTAATACCCTTGGTACATATATTGTCCTTGACAGCTGCCGGTATTCCCGCAAGCGGTGCAACATCATCACCTGCATCAATCCTGTTCTGTATTTTGCCTGCTCTGGCAAGTGCAGCATCTTTTGCTAAGGTTATGTAGCTGCCGATAGTGTCCTCAACAGATTTTATCCTTGAAAGTACTGATTTAAGAACCTCAACCGTACTTGTCTCTTTGCGCCTAAGCATTTCACCCAGTTCATGGGCTGTCAGATTATATAGTTCCAAACGAAACCCTCCTATTCAACAACCTTTGGCACCCTGAGGCACCCATTCTCTGAAGAAGGGGCATTCCCAAGCATGCTGTCCCTGTCATATGATTGTTTGACCGTGTCCTGCCTGAATACGTTTTTCATTGGTATTACGTGTTCCCCCGGCCTGACATCC
>CAYYGK010000284.1:0-3063 GCA_964471145.1 uncultured Eubacteriales bacterium
GCCCGATGAGAGCCCAAGGGGAGGAACAGAAGAGTATTATGATGAAGTAGCTTACAGTTGCATTACGGGAGAGAACATTGTTTTTACAATCAACGCAGTTAATGAGAACAGCTTTGCGGGCATGTGCTTTACCGTAAGCTATAACGCTTCAGAACTTGAATTGATGGATTTATGCAAGTTTACCCCACAGAGGGAACTGTCGCTATGCAGCATTGACATTGCATGCATACAGATAATCAGTTTTTCACCCGGAACAGTGGTTTTTTCATGTAACAGGAACATAGAAAATGAAAGATTATGGTCGGGAATAGTTAACTGCATAGAATTCAGGTCACTGATAAACGGCACTGCCACAATTTCATTAACTGCAGGATGAACAGGATAGAATATTTTGGAGGTTTGGAATGTATAAGAAATGGTTTAATTTAGTTGTAATACTGTGTTTTGTGATGCTGTATTCAATATTTCCTGTTGACAGAAGCATTTTTGAAGGAAAGAACCAAAGTAATGTTTTTGCACATACTCCACAAGAGAAAACAGTAAGGAACCCGAACAGCAGAGAAAACCAAAGTAACAGATACATCGTGAAGTATAGAAACAGGGATTTCAAAACAACAGGCAGAAGTATTGAAGAAAGAATTGGAATACAATTAAAATCGAGCAGGAGAATTGAAAAAACAGGAATAGAAATAATCGAACTGAAAAAAGGTAAAGACCTTGAAAGTATACAAAATCTTCTGAGAAAAGACCCTTACATTGAATACATACAGCCGGATTACAGGGTTAATCTGTTGAATACACCCGAGGATCAGTACATTTCGGTACAATGGGCTGTATACAACTCAGGACAGGTAATACAAGGGAACAAGGGAATCCCTGGTGCGGATATTAATCTTGTACAGTCAATGGATATTACAACAGGCTGCTCTGGAGTTACTGTAGGTATACTTGATACGGATATTGATACAGGACATGAGGATATTCATGAGAACATATATATCAATGCTGGAGAGATTCCCGGGAACGGTATTGACGATGACGGCAACGGATATATTGATGATATTAACGGATGGGATTTTTTAAATGATGATAACACTGTTTATGATTCATCGCAACAGACACATGGAACACACACTGCAGGGATTATTGCAGCACAGGCGAATACAACCGGTATATATGGAGTTGCACCTGGAATAAGAATTCTGCCGCTGAAATTCATGGAAAACGGTTTCGGATATACATCTGATGTTATTGAAGCAGTTTACTATGCCCAACAGAAAGGAGTAAAGATATTAAACTGCGGCTGGGGAAGCAGCAGCTTCAACAGGGCTCTTTACGACATAATGTCTGAAAGTGATGTCCTGTTCGTATGTGCTGCCGGAAATGAAGGAGGAACACAGCCTGTATACCCTGCAGGGTATGACCTTCCAAATGTACTATCTGTTGCAGCTGTTGACAACAGCGGTGCAAGGGCTATGTTTTCCAACTACGGCGATGCAGTTGATGTGGCTGCACCCGGAGTGGATATATTCAGTACTCTGCCAGGAGATACATACGGCTATATGAGCGGAACATCTATGGCCGCTTCTCATGTATCAGGAGTAGCATCACTTATAGAAAGCTGGCAGTCGGGGCTTTCAGGGGAAGACACTGCACTTACGATAAGAATGAATACTGTTACTGAGAGTGTTTACGGGCAGCCGTTTGACATGGGAATCGTAGATGCATACAAGTCGCTGAATAACATCATGCTGTTTTCGGGTAATAACGATGAATCGGTAGGTGACGAGGTTTACGGTGAGGATGAGAAACTGGAAACAATGTCCATAGGGGTGGAACCCTGGCTTATTGAACAGATACACTTTGGCGAAAATGGCATATATCCTGCCACAGGTAATTTCTCACGTACATATCACGATATGGCCATAAATTCAACCGGGATTGAAATGACCATATCAAGAACATATAATTCCATGGATGAACAGGACCACAGACATCTTGGAACAGGGTGGACATTTTCATATGAAGGAAGTGTAAAAAAGGATGACTTCAATAACAACAGGATTGTTGTGCGGCTTCCCGATGGAAGCACCCAGACATTTCTCCCATACAGGGAAGGCATATATGTATCTGATGCCACAAGAGGCTCCAGGTCTGAGTTGATATATGAGGATTACAAATTCAGGCTTGTAACAAAGGATTTAAGAGAATATCAGTTCAGTCAGGAAGGATGGCTTACCGGTATAAGTGATCGGTACGGCAATACAGTAACAATAGATGTCGACCCTGATGACGGAAGAATAAACAGTATTACCGGCCAGGCAGGAAGAGTATTCAACATAGCATATAACGACGATAACAAAATTGAAACTGTTACAGACGCTGATGGAGGAAGGATCGTAACCTATAATTATGATGCGCAGGGAAGGCTTTCAACAGTCATTGACCCAATGAACAATACGGCATATACATACATCTACAACAGCGACGGGTTAATAGAAGAAATAAAAGATGCACAAGGCTGTACTATTGAATGCATATACTATTATGACCTTGCAGGGGAGAACCAGCACAAGGCAAAAACACACAAGCAGTTTGTGACGGACAGTATTTTAAATACATACGGCTATACGTATAATAATGACAATAACAAAACTACAATAACCGATAGCAACAACAGACAGATAAAAAAATGGTATGATGACCAGCTTTTCATAACAAAAACCCGGGACCCTGAAGGAGAAGAGAGATCAGTTGAGTATTATACTGACACAGGCGGAATTGACTGGACTGAAAAAGCCTTTCAGGAAGATGGTTCTGAATGTATTGCAGCGGTAACTCACAATAATATGATATATCAGTTTGGCGGCCAGAATTCTTTTAAAGGTATTTATTCTAGTGGGAATATTGTATCATTTACTTATTCAAATGACAGAGCAGACTATTATGATCCTTCTACAGACCAGTGGCATAATATTTCACTTATGGGTCGTGCAAGAAGACAGGCCGGTGCAGCAGTCTTAAACGGCATGTTATACGTTGCAGGAGGATGGAGATATGACA
>CAYYGK010000285.1:0-3012 GCA_964471145.1 uncultured Eubacteriales bacterium
GAATTCACCTCTGTTATGCCGGCCATGCACGCAATAAACGACGACCCTACGGATCCTCTTGACCCCACAAGATATCCGTCTTCCAGGGATTTGGACACAAGTTTCCACGCAATTATATACATAACGGAGAATTTGTTTTTTATTATTGAATCAAGTTCTTTTTTCAGCCTCTTGCTTACTATATCAGGCAGCGGATCCCCATATATCTGCACAGCCCTCTCATAGGCGAGTTTTTCCAGTTGTTCATCCGAACCATCAATTTTGGGCGGGAATGTCCCTTCCGGCACAGGTGGTATTTCTTCAGTCAACTCTGAAACCCTGACAGTGTTTTTGACGACCACCTCGTATGCTTTTTTCTTCCCAAGGTATTCAAATTCCTTAAGCATCTCTTCGGTTGTGCGCAGGTACAGAGGCGCCTGCCTGTCGGCATCGCCGTATCCCTGTCCTGCCATAAGTATGCGTCTGAATACCTCATCCCAGGTGTTGAGAAAATGAACATCGCCTGTTGCAATTACAGGCTTTCCAAGCTTTGCTCCCAGTTCAACAATTCTCCGGTTTATATCCTCAAGGGCTCTTATGTCCTTAACCCTTCCTGTTTCCGCAAGGAAGCGGTTGTTTGCTGACGGCTGTATCTCAAGCAGGTCGTAAAACCTGGCTGTTCTTTCAATCTCCGCACTGCTCCTGTTTTCAAGAAATGCAGTAAAAAGTTCTCCCGATTCGCATGCGGTTGTAAGGAGCAGACCTTCACGAAAGTCCATCAAAAGCTTTTTTGGTATTCTGGGCTTTTTGTAAAAGTACTTGAGGTGAGAATCGGATACTATCCTGTAAAGGTTTCGCAGGCCTGTCATGTTCTTTACAAGTATTACTGCATGATAGACAGAAGCAGTTTTATAGCTGGTTCTTGATGAAAGCTCTTTTTCAATTCCCGACAGTGAAGTCACACCCTTTGCCTTAAGCATCTTAAGGCATGTCCTCAATATGTGGCATGCGGTTTTTGCATCATCCAGCGCCCGGTGACTGCTGCCTGTATCTATGTTCAGGTGTCCGGCCACAGAAGCCAGCCGATGCTTTTTAAGGTCAGGAAACATCTTTCTGCTCATCTGCAGCGTATCCAGCACCGGATTTTCTATCTTCCATCCCGCCCTGTCGGCAGCTTGACGTATAAACCCCATATCAAATGAAGCATTATGTGCCGCTATACATGAATTGTCCGCAAATCCGGCTAATTGGACAATAACATCTTCCGCAAAAGGCGCATCAGCTACCATACCGTCATCAATTCCTGTAAGCTGCGTTATCTTTTCGGGAACAGGCATTCCCGGATTTACAAATGTATGGAATGTATCGGTGATGGTACCGTCTTTCATCTTCACTGCACCTATTTCGGTTATCCCGTCTGTGTGTGAACTAAGCCCGGTCGTCTCAATATCCACAACCACAAAACTGCCATCTGTTTCACGGCCTTCGGGATTACTGACTACAGGCATCTCGTCATCGAGCATATAGCATTCCATTCCGTATATAACCTTTATTCCATGCTTTTTTGCAGTTGAATATGCATCCGGAAATGCCTGCACAACACCGTGGTCTGTTATGGCTATCGCCTTGTGACCCCATTGTGCAGCAGTTCTCACAAGGTCCGAGACATGGCTGATCCCGTCCATGGAGCTCATTCCGGTGTGCATATGCAGCTCTACTCTTTTTTCGGGTGAATTGTCCGTCCTTGCATCTTTCCTTATGTGTACTATATCCTTTGCCATCAGCACTATGTCCCTGCTGAAGCTGTCATACTGAATATCTCCCCTTACCTTCAGAGTGTTCCCCTTCTTAAGGTGATTTTGGCATTTGTCAAATCTGTTTCCGGAAAAAAAGCTCTTTACCGTCATTGAGGACGTATAGTCGGTTAGCTTAAGGACAATCAGAACCGATTTTCGCTTTGTTTCTCTGTGCTCTGAAAAGAATACTTCACCCTTTACGGCAATGGTACCTGAATCCGTGCGGACAGAATCAATGCTGGCGGTTTTATCTTTAAAATCCTTTCCCTTGAGCACTGCAATTCTCTGTCCCGGTCTTACTGCCTGAGCAGATTCTTTTCCCTTTATAACGTGTTCCGATTTGCCCCTTTGAAGTGTTTTCCCATTTTCAGCTTTCTCTTGCTCGCTCTTTTTAAACTCAATATATTCCTTCCTGCGGTCTTCATTCAATCCGGCACTTTTGAATCTGACTTTTACCCTTTTGCCGAAGAAGCCTTCTATCAGGTTTTCAAGCACATCATCACACTTCCTGTCCTCAAGCATGTCCGCTCCACCGTTAACCGGCGAAATTTCAAGCCTGCCATCATTCATGCTCCATAAACATCCTGCGAGTATGCCCCCGGATATGGGCACAATGCGTGCAAGTGCCGCAAGTATCCCCTCACGATATTTATGAAGTGATTCCGCCAGCGGCATGCCTGTATCAAACCTGACCGACAATACTATGCTTTCAGTGCTGAGTTTTTTCCTTAAATGTGTTTCAAGCCTGCACAGCCTGTCATATGGTATCAGTTCTTTTGATACCGCATGCACACATATGCTCCTGGACTTTCTGTTTACACATATGCCTTTGATATGAAGATTTTCTATGACCCCGCTGTCACTGGATGTCTTTTTCATAGCTTCGAATTGCTCACCGCCTGCTACAGTCTGTCTATTTCCTTTATCAGCTCTTCCACAATTGTCTCCACGGGTATTTTACGCAATGCCTTTCCTTTTTTGAAGAGCACTGCACATCCTTTGCCTCCTGCAACACCAACATCCGCTTCTCTTGCTTCCCCGGGACCGTTTACGGCGCACCCCATCACTGCAACCTTTATATCCTTGTCAATACCGGATATAACCTTTTCAACTTTTTCAGCAACAGATTCAAGGTCGATTCTGCACCTTCCGCAGGTCGGGCAGGATATAAGCCGGGGTCCTGCAATCAGGCCAAGAGATTTCAGTATCTCTCTTCCCACCTTTACCTCCTGAACAG
>CAYYGK010000286.1:0-2982 GCA_964471145.1 uncultured Eubacteriales bacterium
GAGTTATAGCCCCATGTTTTTCCATATACCTTTAAAATCCTTAATTTCGATATTGGGAATATTATTCCTGCTACCAGTTTATTTCACTTAATATCGTCTAAAATCATTATAAATCATTCTGATTGGTGTGTCAATCGGTGTATTGTTGTTGTTTGTGTATTGTTGCTGGTTCTGTCCAAATGGGTAAATGGTTTCATCGACGGCCCTCGGATTTTTGGGATGCTTTAGCTTATTAGTCAGTCTTTCCAGGGGTCATTAAATCTGGCGCACCGTTACAGCCTTCCTTATCAATCTTTGACTTGTCACAAACTATGGTAACATCCGGCTCAACAACTTTTTTGATATCTTCATTTGTTTTTGCATCACCTTTAGTCAACCTGATGCAAAATGGAGAAGGAAAAACTCTACATGGCTTTCCCTGCAAATAATTTGCAAAACTTTTTATTTTTTCAGGAATTGGCATGATACTAATCCTCCAAATTCCATTAAATACATATATTGTATACGCCGCAATAATAATTTACAATTCAATTTCATATACAATTCAATGTATATATTTTTGAAAATGTATCAGTACACTAGATTCTGATTGTCCCGGAAAGCTTTAAAGCCATGCCAATAACAGCTATTACAAGAACAGCTTTAATCCAGGCGTCACCCTTCTTTACGGAAAAACTGCTCCCCAGAAAAGCACCAAGACCGTTTCCGGAAGCAAGGCACAGACCATACAGCCAGTTTATCTTTCCGCTCAAAACAAATACTGCAAGCGAAGAAAGCATATATGCTGCTACAATGAATACTTTAAGGCTGTTTATTCTTACAAGTGAATACCCGGTAATGAATGTAAGCGCAGCAATTATAATAAATCCTACCCCGGCCTGAATAAACCCTCCATAAACCCCTATAAAAAAGAAAACTATCATCCCTGCTGCTTTACTTTTATATGACATAAGCTTGCTGTCAGTTTTTGTCCTTTTGTGTGGATTAAACACAATTAGTGCCATAACTGCTATCATCACAACTGCCAGAACCTTATTAAATATGTAATCCGGCAGGGAAACAGCAATTTTTGAACCTGCTATTGCCCCCAGTGTTGCCGGCAAAGCCAGCATGAGTCCAGGCTTCAAGTCAAAAAACCCTTTGCTGCGGAAATTCGTTACCGCCACAATGTTCTGAGCCATTATTGCAATCCTGTTTGTTCCATTTGCTACGGCAGAAGGAAGTCCCAGGAATATTAGAACAGGCATTGTAATCAATGACCCTCCACCCGCCACAGTATTTAAAAATCCTGCTAAAACCCCGGCTGAGATTGTAAGTACTATATGTAATGTATTCATATTGTCTCCTTAAAAAGTAATATCCACTGTTGATTTTACCAAAAAACCAGTAGAAAACAAAGCCCGGAGCACTACCTGCCAGACAGGTAATGCTCCGGGTGACTTCCACATATCATGGTTTTTGGATATTATGGTGTATATTTAAACGCATCAATTACAACATAGTAACTGCTGGACGATGCATTCTTCTCATTCAGGCATACTACTTTAATAGTATGCTGTCCACTTGAACCCCATGTCCTGGAATATATCACTGACTGGGCTGTCCTCGTTGATGAATACAAGTCCACTGTACTGTCATAACTTCCGTCAATATATACATCAGCCTTGCCTCTATTGTTACATACTGTACCTATCCATTCAATTTTACTGCCAGTAAATGTATATTCAGCATAATAATCCTGTGTCACTGTGCTGTGTTCATCACCATTTATACTGCCATCTGCATTGTTGTTGTCAGACCAGTTTCCGCTGTATGTTATGTTTGCATTGTCGTCATTGATTACTACAGGAGTAGAAGTACTTGTAGGTGTAGGTGTAGGTGTAGGTGTAGGTGTAGGTGTAGGTGTAGGCGTATTTGTAGCCGTAGCAGTGGGTGTAGGTGTAGCTGCGGATTCTCCATTAACAGTAACATTGTCAAAAGTGGCTGTACACAATGTCCCGTCATTGTGTGATGTTACACAAAGTCCCACATACACCGTACTGTTCATTGTTATTGATGTTGAATGTATCTGCGTCCAGCTGCTTCCGTCACTGGAATAATATGATGTGAAAGTATTGCCGCTTCTGACTAATTTGACATACTCCGGTATACTTACACCTGATACGGTATTGCTTCCGCTGTTTCCTCCCGAAGCAGACCTGTACTGCATGTATACCCCGGAATTGCCGGAAGGCCTTAGTATCACATCTGCAAACCTGCTGTCATCGTCAAGTGTTTCTCTTATCATCACTCCTGCTTTTGCCCAGTCATTAGTGTCCTCCACAGTAGCAACCCTGGCAATAATGGTAGAATCACCACTTACCTGCTTATACATGTAATGAAATTCATCCACGTCATAGTATATATCATATCCGGAGCCCTCAACAGTATAAGTTCCTCCGCTGTATGATGCCGAACCTGATTCAGCAACGCTGCCAATATCCTGAGCGGTTGTAAATATACCAAACCCGGAATCCGGAGTTGATGTTGGTGTTGAAGTAGGCGCAGGTGTAGGTGTCGGAGTTGACGTAGGTGTATCTGTTGGTACTGGTGTGTTTGTATGAGTTGGAGCAGGCGTGGGTGTATTGGTTGCAGTTGGAGTTGGTGTGGTAGTCGGACTGGGCGTGGAAGTCACAGAAGTACCATCTACAGATACATTGTCAAAAGTAGCTGTACACAAAGTACCGTCATCATGTGATGTTACACAAAGTCCCACATACACCGTACTGTTCATTGTTATTGATGTCGAATGTATCTGCGTCCAGCTGCTTCCATCACTGGAATAATATGATGTAAAGCTGTTTCCTGACCTTTCCAGCTTAACATATTCCGGAATGCTTACATCCGTTTCATAGTTATTGCCGCAACTGCCCGAAGTGGTTGATCTATACTGCATGTATACCCCGGAATTGCCGGAAGGCCTTAGTATCACATCTGCAAACC
>CAYYGK010000287.1:0-2960 GCA_964471145.1 uncultured Eubacteriales bacterium
CAATAAATTCCCTATATTATGGTATTAATGTTACAAAATAATTAATCGCACCCTTCCTTGAGCTTTTGCCTTATAGTTTATAGTGACAAAAGACATTGTAGTAACATAACATGTAATAAAATTAATATCTACATTATGAGAAAGGAGTAATAACTATGGCAGACGAAAGGAATATTGGAATTTTCGGCGGAGGATTCACATCAGTTATTCTGATAATCTTGGTAATCCTTATATTCGTACCTGGAATTTTTACCTCCTTCGGATTTGGCGGGGTAGGTTACAAAGAATAAGGTTCATCAGCATATAGAGGGGGCAATCCCCTCTTACTTTATGTTTATTATCTATTATTTATTAAAAATCAGTTAACAACACCTATCTTTATGAAAAAGTAAAAGGACCAGTGTTTGATGCCTTTTACCTTATGCCTTATGCACAAGATAAAACATCTTACACCTGGCCCCTCTCTACTTCTTGTTAACTTGCAGGAGTCATGGCATACATGCCTGTCATAGGAGACATGGAACACATAGCATTCATAGGACTCATTGAAGTCATTGACTGCATACCTGACATTGGAGACATGGAACACATCGACTGCATACCTGACATTGGAGTCATGGAACACATCGACTGCATACCTGACATTGGAGTCATGGAACACATTGACTGCATACCTGACATTGGAGTCATGGAAGTCATTGACTGCTGTGAAGCAGGCTGCTGTCCACTATACTGGTTTTCCATAAAATACACCTCACTTTTATCTAGTCTGTTTTCGTACCTGTTAACATAATATGAGCATATTATGTTAATGGTTACCCTTCACTGGCGCGCCCCTCATTGTAATAATACAGGCGTCCAGCAAAGCTGAACGCCTTATTTTACATTTCTTTGTAATAATACCACTTTCAGAATACTTTAAACTATTGCTATATGTTTTAATTGTGCGCTTATGCGGAAAAATCAAAGAAATTCTCAGATACGATGTTACCAGAACTGTCTTCAATCCGCATATCCACACGAAATTCGGCCTTTGCCTGATTTTCTGGAATTTCCCATACAATCTCATCAACAATCTTTGAGCAATCGGCTGGAATGCTTATATCATAACGGTTATTCAAAACCACTTCTTCAGTAGAAAGATTTGTCACTTTCCATGTCATGACTGCATCATTCAGATCCTCCCACAAATCGCTTGTAACCCATACCTTTCCTGCGAATGACTCCCCAGGATTATATATCTTGGATCTGCCGAGAACATACGGTGTCCTGTTCCATTCAAGACTTACAAGCACAGGAGTATACACATGCCTGAAAATCTCATATGATTTGAGAGGTCTGCGGTAATAATCCAGCATTGCCGTAGAAAACCCGGGATAGGGATCATTCCACATATATTGGAATACTGCACGGATCGGATAGTATTTCTTCTGACGGAAGAACTCTATCTGCTCTTTGATAGCTCTTGCCTGATACACCTGGCTGTTCTCTATAAACTCGTCCAGACTGCTGCCCAATTCAACCTTCCCATTGTTGAAAAACCAGTTGTATGCCAGGCAATGATACTCCCAGATATCCCAATTGGGTGGCCAAAGATCCTTTTCATTGATACATGCCTCTAATGTCTCTTTACAGGGTGCTGCGCCTGTTCCCGTCTCAATTATCCAGGGCTCCAGATTTATTTTCTTCACATCAGTATCACCCGGGAAAACCTGACCAATAGTTATATTCAGAACCCCTTCCTTATAGTCGCCATAATGCACCCATCTAATAGGATCGACGGACCTTGCAGCTTCATACATTATCTGACATAGCCTGCCACGGTTATTGGGCGGATCCTGAAGAGCATATATGTCGGGTTCCTTAAAAACACTCCACATAGCTATACAGACATGATTATACAGCATTGATACAAGATCCTTCATCATGGGAACAGCTTTTTCTATCAGTTCATCCGAATCGCTGTAAGCAAAATGCATTGGGAAAACCTGCCATACCATTAGTCCCAGTTCATCACAAAGATCATAGAACTCAGGCAGTTCGACATGACTGCCTATACGGATCGTATTAATTCCCTGTTCTATCATCTTGCGCAATTCACTTTCATAACGTCCCTTCATCTCACTAATCCACTGGCTTGAAAAATATCTTACACCGCGCAGGAATATTCGTCTGCCGTTCAGATAACAGGTACAGTCTTCAGTTCTGATGAATTCCTTGATACCGAAATATTCAACAATCTGATCGCTTTGTTCTTCTCCGATTGTTATTTCTGCTTCATAGAGGTTTGGTTCACCATGATCCCATGTCCACCAGAGTCTTGGTTCTTCAATCGTTTTGATGATTTTGAGATCATTTAATCCGGGTTTAAGCTGTATTTTGTTGTTTTTTTCATAAGTCTCTCCGCTATCAAAATTTGCAGGTTTTATCTTCAGATTGACCTGCGTATCCAGCACTTCGTCCGTGCTGTTTTCGCATTGTACATCAATACTTATTATAGCGGAGCCGTCTTTTTCGACAATCTTGCAATATACCTTTGTTTTTCTTATTTTTATCAGTTAGGTTTATAAAATGATATGTTGTTTTTTGTATGTATGATAGATCTGGAGATTGTAAATTTATGTCAATTGGATGATCTTGGTCTTAGCTGTATGGGCTGCTGTGGTCATGATTATACTAGTCAGGAAGATATTGAACTTGGGTTGAAAGAAAATACTGATTCTTTTGATAAGGTGGGTGATAATTTTGATGATAAGAAGAGATGGGGTATGCGTAAGTCTAAATTCATAAGATACTGCGGTATATGCTGTAATCTTATTAGGAAAGGGGATGATATATTCTGTCCTTTACATCCTCTTAGGAATGAAGGTGTTGATCTTAGGGATGATATGTGCGAGAAAGATCATAAGTGCAAGGCAAAGTTTCTTTTTGATGAATGTTGGGATAATGATAAGAAGAAA
>CAYYGK010000288.1:0-2932 GCA_964471145.1 uncultured Eubacteriales bacterium
TGTCGGTTGTTTTCAGTAAAGCTATTTGCGTTTTAACATAAATCCCTGGCAGTCATACTAAATGTTGAGCTGCCTGTAATTCAAATATACTAAATTTAGTATGTGCTGCTTAAATAAGCTTAACAACGCAAATTGCTCTGGTAGTATTATAGTTATTTTTGGGAAGCACTAATTATGACAACCTCTTAAAAAAACTCAAAAAAAAACCGGAGAAGCAGGCCAAAAAGCCCTTTCTCCGGTCATGCTTTCTAAAGGGAAAATCATACCCTTTCCATGTATTCCCCCGTTCTTGTATCAATACGTACAACGTCACCCTGTTCGACAAACAGCGGCACCTTGATTGACGCACCTGTTTCAACCGTTGCCGGTTTTGTTGCACCGGTAGCAGTATCACCCTTGTATCCAGGCTCAGTATTGGTTATTTTCAGCTCAACAAACGTAGGTGGTTCTACTCCGAAAATATTGCCATTGTACGAGAGTGTGGTTACCGTCATGTTTTCCTTTACAAAGTTAAGTGTATCACCGAGTTTTTCCTCTCCAAGCGGTATCTGCTCAAAGGTATTGGTATCCATAAAATAGTGCAGTGTCCCGTCGTTATACAGGTACTCCATTTCCTTTTTCTCAATATGGGCCCTTGCCATCTTGTCGTTTGGGTTAAACGTTTTCTCTATTACCGCACCGCTTATAATATCCTTTAGTTTTGTCCTTACAAACGCAGCCCCTTTTCCCGGCTTTACGTGCTGGAACTCAACAACCTGATAGAGCTGTCCGTCCATCTCGAAAGTAATTCCGTTTCTAAAGTCACCTGCTGAAATCATGTAAATCCCTCCAAATCCTTATTCTATAGTACAATCAACTCTTTAGTTGATTCAGTAAGCACTTCAGGTTCTGTGCCGTTTATGACCACAAGGTCCTCTATTCGAACGCCCGCTTTCCCGGCAATATATATGCCCGGCTCCACAGTGACAGCCATGCCGTTTTTTAAAACCGTTGAAGAATTAGCGGCAAGGCGCGGTTCCTCATGTACTTCCAGACCCACCCCATGTCCCAGTCCGTGACCGAAATATTCACCGTATCCTGATTTCAATATGAAATTGCGTGCAACTGCATCAGCCTCACTGCCCTTTATTCCCTCATACAGTTTTTCCAATGCTTTCTGCTGAGCACTGAGAACTACTTCATACACCTTCTTTATTTCATCATCCGGATGACCCGTGAAAATGGTTCGTGTCATGTCCGAGCAGTAGCCGTTGTATACGGCTCCAAAATCAAGAACAATCGTATCCCCGTATTCTATTGTTTTTTCTGAAGCTACGCCATGAGGAAGGGACGACCTTGCCCCGGAAGCTACAATAGTACTGAAGGATTCCTTTTCTGCACCATTCTTTTTCATATGGTACTCAAGCTCTGCCGCAGTTTCTCTCTCTGTTATACCTGGTCTGATAACGTTTAAAATATATGAAAACGCATCATCTGCAATGCCGGCTGCTTTCCTCATCATTACTATTTCTGAACTTTCCTTTTCCATTCTAAGTTCATCAACAAGCCCCCCTAAAGGTACCATCTGTATTCCCAGCCTGTCCTTTAGTTCGTGATATCTGAAAAAGGTAAGATTCCTGTCCTCAAACCCGATACGCTGCATGTTCATACCTTGAACAATTCCGGCTATTACAGGCTCCATAATACCCCTGTATTCAACTGTCTCCCACCCGGGCGATTCCTTTCGAGCCTGCCCGGTGTAACGCGAATCGGTTACAATATATTTATCTTGGCCCGACACAATAAGGTATGCTTCTGTTCCTGTAAACCCTGACAAATACCTGATGTTAATACCATCTGTTATTATGGCTGCATCTGTGCCGGTATCTTTGAGTTTTCCTGTCAGCGTTTTAATTCTTCCGGCATAATCATGTTCCATCTTTTCTACGCCTCCCGTTCAAGGAGAATTTTTGCACCGGCCAGTGCCAGTATATAGCCATCTGTACCAAAACCACTTATCTGTCCAATACATGCCTGTGCCGTAACCGACTCCTTCCTGAAATCCTCCCTGGCGTTGATGTTCGAGATATGAACCTCTATTACAGGGATATCAACCGCCTTTATTGCATCCCTTATGGCAACACTGTAGTGTGTATAGCCTCCAGGATTGATAACCAGGCAGTCGTACCTGCCTTTTGCGTTATGTATGCTGTCTATAATTGAGCCTTCAGAATTTGACTGAAAAAAAAATGCCTGCAGACTCATATCCTCCGCTCTTGCGGTTATCCTTTCATTAAGAGAATTTAGTGTTTCGTTCCCGTAAATGTCATTTTCCCTGGTGCCAAGAAGGTTCATGTTTGGTCCATTAATAAACAAAATTTTCTTCATTTTACTATGTTCCTCCGTATTTTTTGATAGACTGTTTTCATTTCAAGTGCATCCTCTGCCATAGTGCCCCTTGACTCACATATAATAACAGGTTCAAGGGACCTTTTGCAAATAACATGTGCAAAATGCTCAAATTCAGGTCCGTATTCAGTATCCGCAAACGTTAGATGTCTTCTTTCGCCGCCTTTCGTATACTCTATCCTGCTGAAATGCACATGCATATTTCTGGTCCTTTCAACTCCAAGGGCGTTTTCAATCTCATCTACTACCCTGTCGAAAATCTCAGCAGAATCAAGTGAGCCCCCTGTCCGGGCATGCAAATGCGCAAAGTCTACAGCAGGTATCAGCCTGTCATCAATTCCGCATATATGTAATATCTCCTCAAGTGACCCCAGCTGGTTTTTCTTGCCAAGCAGTTCAGGACATATAGTTATATCTGAAAGGCTCTCGTTTTCAGCTTCACCAAGCACCTCAAGCAGCACTGACTCAGCCGTGTGCAAGGCATGTGCCCTGTCTATACCTGAGCATGAACCGATATGAACTACTACCCGTTCTGCCCTCATAT
>CAYYGK010000289.1:0-2920 GCA_964471145.1 uncultured Eubacteriales bacterium
TGCAGATTCCAGTGAAAATGACCGGCGATTCCAATCGAAAGTGACCGGGTAATACAATTCAAAATGACCATCTGTTCCAATTCAAACTGGCCGGTTGTTCCATTTCAAAGTGACCACTTATTCCAGTCAAAGTTACCAGTCCACCCGGATGCTTCAATACCAGCCTTTAATTAAGCAACAGAAAAATAAACATTATCTGCTTAGCAGAATTGAGATTAATATAACACAACAGTAATAGATTTTCAATCTTTTTTTGTTAAATTCCATTTAAGGTTATACTCAGAAGTAGGCTTTTATAGAATTTTTTCTTAAAACAAACCCATTCAGGTGTTATGTGTATACGAATGTTTACGCTGTATACGCCTGTATACATAGTCTTTCAGGAAATGATATTTACTGTTTAAATTACATGGTATACAATAGATATTAGAAAACCCGGCAGTTGCAGCTGCCGGGTTTAAAGAAGGTTAATTCCTACTGAATTTTCTGCTGTAATTTTTCAATCTTAGCCAGGAGGGTACTCACCTTATTTGTGTAGCTCTCCTGCATTTTTTCAAGCTGGGTCTGGCATTGCATTCGAACCTCCAGCACCTTTTGGTCTTTTAATACTAAAAGCTCCTCAGCTTTTTGCTTTAAGGTATTTTCGTGGTCTTTTTCAAGTGTTTTTACCTGTTTGGTTAATTCAGAGACATTTGCCCTCTCAGTTTCTAACTTTATATTAGCTTGGTTGTTTTGCTGTCTTTCTTTGAGGAGGCTCTCCTCCAACTCAAACATCCTACTCTTAAGTTTTTCATGGCCATCAAGCTCTTTTTGCAGAGATTTAATTTTGGCAGTATATTCATCAATCAGTTTTTTATCACTGTCAACAGCCTGCGTAAGACTTTCTATTCTGACATTCAGGTCCTGGTTGTTTGATTTAAGCTTGTTTACATTATCCAATAGGGAGTCAAGCTGCAGTTCCAATTCTGATATTTTATCCTTTTGCCTGGCAATATCCTCATCTTTTTTGCTGATAGTCTCTTGATACTGCGTGCGCTGCTGGTTATTAAAGGTCTCTGTTTTTTCACACATGTTGGCAAAAATACTGTTAATCCTTGAGGTTATAGTTTGCAGCTCATCAATGTCTGATGAAAACACAGGTGGTATAGTCTTAATTGATTTCACCTGGTAGCTCTGGACAAGCTGCTCAAAAAAGTCTTTATGACTTAGTCCTGATTGTTTAATGTAGTCTGTCATTTTATCCTTTAGCTCCTGTGGAATGCGTATGCTCCAGGGAGTATTATTAATTGAACTCAATTTGTTCACGCTCCTTCATTATTTTTCAAATACCGTGTTTACAGCTGTTTACACCGTATACACCTGTTTACGTTTGATTATTACTAATCGCAACATTTGTTTTTCTCCTCATGGTATCACCTGACAAGGCGATATGATGGGCCGTGTTAATAAATCTGTCAACAATTGCATCAGCTACAGTAGGATCTGGAAGCAGGTCATACCAATTTTTTTCAGGAACCTGGGTAGAAATTATTGTTGACTTTATTGAATGACGGTCTTCAAGTACTTCAAATATCTCTCCACTTTCTGCAGTTGAAAATGGATTAATCCCAAAGTCATCCAGTATTAACAGATCCAACTTCTTGATACTGTCAAGATATTTCATGTATGTGCCATCGCCCTGGGAAGATTTTATTTCCATCAACAGTCTTGATACCCTGTAATATTGGGTTTTGTAACCATTTCTACAAGCCATGTTTCCAAGAGCACTGGACAAGAATGTTTTACCAGTACCAGTTGGTCCTGTTATTACAATGCTCTGCCCCTTCTCAATCCACTCAGGGGAGGAGAGTCTTAAAATCAACTGCTTATTAAGCCCCCTCTGGGATGAATAATCTATATCTTCCATGCAGGCATTTGTATCACGCAGCTTTGCACGGGAGGTAAGCCTGTTTATTTTTCTCGTCCAGCGCAAAGTATGTTCACAGTCAATAATCATTCCAAACCGTGATTCAAAGTCCATTGACTCAAATTCATGATTTGACGCCTGCCTTTTATATTCATCCAGCATCCCTTTAAGTTTCATATCTTCCATCTTATTGATAGTTTGTTGTGTAAGCATTACTTATTACCCCCAATTATTACTTGATAGTATTCTTTTCCACGTATGTTTTCATGGATTACAGGCTCTTGATGTACTTCTGCATCAGCTGAACGATCAAGGTTATTTTTCAAAATGTTTTCTATACCCCTGAAATCATTAACTCCGTATTTAAGAGCTCGGTAGCATGCTTTTTCAATCCGCTCAGAACCATAGGCCTTCTCAAGTTTCATAATGCCTTTTAACTGTCTATGAGCAATTTCATAGTGCTTTGCCTCGCTTATTAAGGACTTTACGAATATTTTTGTGCTATCTCCAACTTTGTCAGCCCAGTCTATGAATTTTTCTGGTGGCCACTGCTGTGCCTGACGATGTTTTTCGGGTTTGTGATAGTCATGGGTATATGTTTCATATTGTGAGTATCTGCGGACATGACTGGATACCCTCTGGCCTTTAAAAAAAGCCTCTACAGTTTTACCTGTGTACCTTAGCTCAACTTTTTTGCCGATAAGCTGATAAGGGACGCTGTAGTAGTTATCATCTACAAGAATATGATAGTCGGTTGAAATTGTTGCTTTAGAAAATCTAACAATCTCATAAGGCCTGAAAGGAAGGGGCTTTAAGGCTGGTTTGTCAAGCTCTTCATACAGCTGTTTTCTAGACTTTTTTACATGTTTCATTTCTTTTTCATTTACTTCTAGCATAGATGCATATGCTGCCTGGTTGGCTTCAACTACACTGAAGAACTTGTGATTTCTAAGTGGCGCAAGCATATTGTTTTCTACTATCTGTACGCCCTTCTCAGCTTTAGATTTGTCCCGA
>CAYYGK010000290.1:0-2913 GCA_964471145.1 uncultured Eubacteriales bacterium
ACTGAGCCGGCGACTGATTCCCTCGCATCCATGACGGCATTCCTGTCAGCCACGGGCGCAATTTGTTCAAATGGGGCGTCTTTTTCAAACCTGTTCAGTATGCTGAGTGACTCAGACGGGAGGGGGTATCCCATTTTAAGTCTCATAAAAAACCTGTCAAGCTGTGCTTCAGGAAGCGGGAAGGTGCCATGGGTTTCGACAGGATTCTGTGTAGCAATTACAAAAAACGGCTCGGACAAATGCCTTGTTGTGCCGTCTATCGTAACCTGTTTTTCCTCCATGCATTCAAGGAGGCTGGACTGAGTGCGGGGAGTCGCCCTGTTAAGCTCATCTGCAAGCAGTATGTTTGAAAAGACAGGGCCCGGTCTGAACACAAAATTGCTTTTTTTCTGGTCAAAGAAATTTATGCCCGTAATGTCTGAAGGAAGAAGGTCGGGTGTAAACTGTATCCTTTTAAAGTTGCAGTCAATTGACCTTGCAAGACATCTTGCAAGCATTGTCTTTCCCACGCCCGGAACATCCTCAAGCAGCACATGCCCGGAGCAAAGGAGTGCAACAAGTACCAGGTCAATAACCTTTTCCTTTCCTACCAGGACCTTACCAATATTTTCTCTGATATCTCCCGAAAGCTTGATTATGCCTGTTAATTCCATGTTTCCTCCCTTAGTCAGATTATATCACAATTTTTGCAGGAGGTGCTTGACAATATCACAAGTTTTGGGAGGGCAGCCGGGTATGTTGTGAGAAAAACCGCTGGTACAGTTTCCAATCCCCGTGCCATGGCCATGTTTACCCTTGAATCCCTGGCCAATGTGTACCCTGCCGTCAAGACAGGCGATAAGCCCCTTTTCTTCAAGCCTGGCCAGGGCGTGGATCAGATTGCCGTAACATGCCGAACATGCCTGGTCCTCAATGGTATACCTTGAAAGATTTTTGACCTTGCTGCCTGTGTTTTGAGAGGGTACTGCGCAAGTATCGTCCCTGTTTAATTCCATAACTGTGTCATCTTCAATTTTAGAAGAACCAACGCCCATTTTTTCAGAAAGTGCTATGTAATCAATATCTTCAGGAGAATAACCTAAAAGCTGGGCTGCATATGAGTCGACAAGAACAGGGTCGGTACCCAGTATCAGCCTGTTCATTGAAACAGGATTGCCGCCTTCTTCAAACGTAAGGTCACCTTGTATTCCGTCAACTATGACCAGATTGGTCTTCAATAGAGTATTGAGTACGGCTATGGGTTTATGCAGGCCTAAAGTGTGAAAACGCCTTTTTTCACTGTCGGGAATGCATCCCTTCATGTTTTTGAGGGCGCAGGTCATATTTGTCTGGCAGTGAGCCTTAAGAACGGGTACGTTTATTAAAAAATCGGCCTCCAGGGGAGATTTGCAAACCTTCATTTTCAAGCCGTTGGAAGAAAGAGATTCGACAGGGTCTTTTTTAAGGTCAACCAGGGGAACATCATATTTATGTGACAGGTCTTCATATCCGCATGACTTGAATGCACTGCGTGTGCCGGCACCTATCCAGGAACCTTCCATTATTTTAATGCGGCTGACTCCGCAGTCCTTAAGAAACCTGATAATGCCTTCGATAACCCCGGGGCATGTTGTAGCACCTGATTGAGAAGGCTTTGCCACCACCAGGTTAGGCTTTATTGCTATATTCATACAGGCACTAACCTTTTTTTCGATTCCTGCGGATTCCATGATTGTGTAGGCCATTTGACTGCCATGGGTTCCATATATTACTGTAAGGCTGTTTTTTTTCAAACAGGACACTCCTCTCTTTAAAGTTTACATATATTAGCATAACAGAATGGCATAGAAAGTTCAATATTATTAAACCATTTCTGCTTGAATACAAAAACACGATGTTCTATAATTAAGTTGATTTAAATTCAGGGAGTGATTATACTGGTGAGAAGGGCAAGTGAAAAAAGAAAGTGAGGACAAATATGCCGCTTATTGACAAACCGCTTGAGGAATTAAAAAAGTACACAGGTATAAACCCGTGTCCTGAAGATTTTGATGAATACTGGAGACAGGCCCTTGAAGAGATGCACAGCACTGACCCATGCATAGAACTAGTGCCTTCCGATTTTCAGACACCGACAGCAGAATGCTTTGACTTATACTTTACGGGTGTAAGGAATGCAAGGATTCATGCAAAGTACCTTCGTCCCGGAAAGGCAGATAAACCGCATCCTGCTGTTTTAAGTTTCCATGGTTACTCCGGAAACAGCGGGGACTGGTCGGACAAGCTCAATTATATATCCCTGGGTTTTTCGGTTGCCGCAATGGACTGCAGAGGGCAGGGAGGTTTGTCGGAAGATGCCGGTGGTGTAATAGGCAATACCTTTCACGGACATATTATCCGGGGTATTGATGACGAACCTGAGAATATGCTGTTCAGACACATATTCCTTGACACTGCACAGCTTGCAAAAATAGTAATGAGCATGCCAGAGGTTGATGGAGCAAGGGTAGGAGTTTTAGGAGGGTCTCAGGGCGGGGGACTTACACTTGCGTGTGCATCTCTTGAACCGGGTATAAAGAGGCTGGCACCAATAATGCCCTTTCTCAGTGATTACAAAAGGGTATGGGAGATGGACCTTGCTAAAAACGCCTATGCTGAATTAAAAACCTATTTCAGGCAGTTTGACCCGCTCCATAAAAGAGAGGATGAAATATTTAAAAGACTCGGGTACATTGATATACAGTATCTTGCCAAATGGATAAAGGGAGAGGTGCTGACTGCTGTAGGACTTATGGATGAGATATGCCCGCCCTCTACGCAGTTTGCGGTTTATAACAGGATAACATCACCTAAAAGCATGGCAGTCTATCCGGATTATGCACATGACGCCGCCTATCCTGGTTTTAATGACAGAGTAATGGAATTCATGCTAGG
>CAYYGK010000291.1:0-2913 GCA_964471145.1 uncultured Eubacteriales bacterium
ACTGGGGGCCGTTCCCGGGGCCTTGCCGATGGACTTCAAAGAAATGAGAGGAATATTGGATCTGGAAAGGGTTCTGTTTCAGCGGCTCGAGCGGATTGATACGTATGTCTTTTTAAAGGTGATTGCCCCCTTCATATTAACGTTCTTACGGGCTCATGCCGAACAGGAAGGGTGCAGGGTCAAGGAAAAGGATATACAGGAAAGCATGGGAGACATGCTGCTTGTTGAAAACCGGATTTTACCTTTGGACATGAAATTTTATGGGGTGGCAAGTTTGATTTTATACCAGGGCTTGATTTGGGTTGCGCAAAAGTTCTAAGTCAAATTGAATTTTTCATGTGCATTTGGTATAATCTAAATGTAAAGTCATGTCAGTCAACATGGCAGATTAGGTGCGAAATGCAGGATTTATAATCTAATAATTAGCTTATAAATAGTCTTTGTTCCAAACTCAAGTGAACTCACTGGGATTCGTTCATTTGCTCCGTGAACAAGCTTTGAGAAATTGATATTTTCCGGCAGCAGCATTGGTGTGAAGCCGTAGGTTTGGATTCCCAGCCTGCTGAAAAACCTGGCATCCGTTATTCCTGCATTCACATAAGGTATTGGTATTGCCTCATTATCTCCTTCCTTGAGTATTGAAGAAAGGGTATCAAAAAGGCTCATATCAATTTTTGACGGCCCCGGAGAATAATATATTACATCAAGTTCTACATCACTCCCAAGCAGCTTTCCGAGCTCGTTCAACATGTCTTTCTCCCTATATCCAGGCAGCAGACGCCCATCCAGGTCAGCATTTAATTCTGAAGGTATTACGTTTATCGTGCTTGCCCCATTAATAATAGTTGCACTCACCGTATTGTGAAGCAAAGGTTCAAAGAAGCTGCTTTGTTTACCCATGATTTTGAGAATTTTGTTCGTAAAAAATGGATTCAGCATCTGCTTTATAATAATCCCGAGGGGAAAAGGAAGGTGCCTTGCCATTTCCTTTATCATCAGCTTTACAGGTGGGGTTATGTGTACCGGGAGCTTTTTTTTGTCCAGATGACTAAGCATTTTACCAAGCTTCGCAGAGGCTCCGCCTTTGACAGGCAGTGAGCCGTGCCCTCCCGGCCCTCGAACAGTCGCCCTTACGGTACATTTTTGCTTTTCTGATATCATTATGGGGTAAAATCTCTTATTGCCCACGTGGAATGTAAAGCCTCCTATCTCACCTATGGCATATTCAACCCCTCTGAACATGTTAGCATGCTTTTCAGTAATATATTTGGCACCATATTCTCCACCGTTTTCCTCATCACATAGAGCAGCAAAGATAAGATCTCCAGGCGGTATCTCATTTCTTGATTTCATGCGCAGCATTGCTGAAACCATCATGGCAACACCGGATTTCATATCTATTGCTCCTCTTCCCCATACAAATTCATCTTTTATTATACCTTCAAAAGGTGGATGGTCCCACTTTTGCCCTGATGTATCCACTACATCCACATGTCCGTACATTAGAAATGGCGGTGCCAGCCCTCTCCCTTTAATTCTTGCAATCAAATTGTGTCTCTCCCGGGTTCTGCCAATCATCTCCACATGAATGCCAGCTTCCTCGAAAAGGCTCTTTATGTATTTTATGCATTCCGTTTCATTACCCGGAGGATTAACGGTGTTGAAGCGTATAAGGTTCTGCAGTATTTCCACACTTCCAGTCATTTTATCTCCCCTCTACTCATGGGTCAGCTTATCTGCCATTTTCTCTATGGCTTTTGCCTCCTTCACCGAAGCTGCCTCAACTATTAGAAACAACCCTTTAGATGAAAGCTCTGTCATTAAAAGCTCTACCTCTTCCGGTTTTGCATATAGTAAAACTACCTTGCCTGCATTTTGTATTTTTTGCAGCACATCTATAAATTCCAGGGGTGAAGGCTGTCCGTCTACACAGGTCCATTGTACTGCAGCCAGCTTTTCTATTGACAGGAGCATATCCAGGTGCCTGATCTGCTCCATGCCGTCGAAGTGGTAAAGGGGTATATCAAATATTTCTGCCTGCTCCAGCAGTTCCGGCATAATAAAGGTTTCAAAGGTAAGTGGAGATATCATTACAGAAAGGTCACACTGCATCTGGTCATGCCATCCCTTTCCCCAGGTATGAAGCCACCCTATGCTTGTACCTCCGTAGTTATTCTCCTTTACCATCTCAAAGGCCTGCCTGCTGACTTTAAGGCGTACCTTCTGTATTTTTTCAAGAACCCTTAGTACCACATCAGGCTTATCAACAAGATCCATCAGAAAATTGTCCGTACCTCTCATGTGGGCAAGAGCATCTGCATTGCCGCTAATGTCGGGCATGCCTATTATATAGTCACCTTTTGACTCGGCCGCCAGGTAATCAGCAATTTCAATAGTTTTCCTGTAAAGAAAGCTCTGTGAATCCAATTCAAACAATTCTTCCCTGTATTCGTTCACATATGGAAAGAACCAGACTGTACTGTCTGTAAACTCATATCGGGCCCCCATGAAAAAACCGGCGCAGCCTGCGGCTCCCAGCGCTAGTGGAATTCTGGGAAAAGAGTCGCCCCCAAAGTAAGTGTTCTCAAAGCTGTCTCTGTAACGCTTTGCAATAAGCTCTCCATCTGTCCAGAGCTTTGTCTTGTCTTTCTGTTGTTCATTCAGTAATGACTGATTACTGTTTAACCCTTTTGGAGCTGTAACTGATATGCAGCATCTGTCAATAAGCTCCCTGTTCCATAATCCATTAAACCTTTCCATTGTTTTGTCCCAATTATCCCTGTACTTCATTTTGTCCCTCCTTTTTTTTAAACCTGCATTCCCGTAAAATTATAACATGTTAATAGAATAAATCAAAAAGAAACCCCAGTAAAATCAAAGTTTTTTGATAATCACGCTCTTGACTTTCACCTT
>CAYYGK010000292.1:0-2895 GCA_964471145.1 uncultured Eubacteriales bacterium
ACCATAATAGTCAATACACCGGAGGAGCCTGAAAAACTGAGAATGAGGTTTAAGGACTTTAAGGGAAGGGTCTGTACTCTTGATGCCCGCACAATATCCTTAGAGACCATAGGGAAGTACTTTCCAAATACACCTATGCTGGGAGCAGTGGTGAAGGTCAGCGGAATAATGGATGAAAAGGACTTTCTAGAGGATATGAAAGGGTCATTCAAGCACAAGTTTGCTTCCAAACCCGAGGTAATTGAAGGCAATATGAAGGCCCTTGAGCGGTCCCTGCAGGAGGTGAAGGGAATATGAGTAATAAAAAAAGGAAAACTCCCACACCGGATATAAAATGGACTCAAATAATACCGGCAGGCAACATCCTTGATGCCGGCAACGCTGATGAGTTCAAGACGGGAGACTGGCGTTCAATGAAGCCTGTCTGGATTAAGGAAAAATGCAAACAGTGCCTTCTGTGCTATCCTGTGTGTCCTGACACGGCAATACTGGTAAACGAGGAAGGTAAAAGAGTGGAATTTGATTACGACCACTGTAAGGGATGCGGCATATGTGTAAAGGTTTGCCCGTTCAAGGCAATTGACTTTATAAATGAAAGCGAGGAGGGAGAATAGATGGCGATAAGAGAAAGGCTCAGCGGCAATGAGGCTACTGCCGTAGCCATGAAACAGATAAATCCTGATGTAGTTGCGGCTTTTCCCATTACCCCTTCAACCGAGGTTCCGCAGTATTTTTCACAGTTTGTTGCGGACGGGGCCGTGGATACCGAATTTGTAGCTGTTGAATCGGAGCACAGTGCCATGTCTGCATGTGTTGGTGCTGCGGCTGCCGGGGCACGTGCTATGACAGCGACATCCGCAAATGGCCTTGCATTGATGTGGGAAATTTTGTATATAGCAGCGAGCTGTAAGCTACCAATTGTAATGGCTGTTATAAACAGGGCTCTGTCCGGTCCGATAAATATCCATAACGACCATAGCGATACAATGGGAGCGCGGGATTCCGGATGGATTCAACTTTATTCGGAAAACAACCAGGAGGCTTACGACAACCTGATAATGTGTCACAGGATTGCGGAGCACCCTGACGTACTGCTGCCTGTTATGGTGTGCCAGGACGGGTTTATTACGTCACATGCTATTGAAAACATACAGCTTATAGAGGATGAAAAGGTCAAGGATTTTGTTGGGCAGTACAGGCCTGGAAATACACTTCTTGACAGGGATAACCCGATTGCAATGGGCCCGCTGGACATGTACCAGTACTATTTTGAACACAAGAGGTTACAGGCAGAAAGCATGAGGAATGCCAAGGGTGTAATTCTTGAAGTAAGCAGGGACTTTGAAAAGATGACAGGTAGAAAATACAGCCTGTTTGAGGAATACATGACTGAAGATGCAGATGTGGCTGTGGTTGTGCTCAATTCAACCGCCGGAACGGCAAAGCATGTTGTAAGGGAGTTAAGAAAACAGGGCAAAAAGGCAGGGGTTATAAAGCCCCGGGTTTTCCGGCCGTTTCCTGTTGACGAGATAACCAGGGCACTGTCAGGATTTAAAGCGGTTGCAGTCATGGACAAGGCGGACAGCTTCAATGCCGCAGGTGGTCCTCTGTTTACCGATATAACAAGTGCAATGTATGCTAAAGGCGTGTTTGGGCCCAGGGTGATAAACTACATTTACGGCCTGGGCGGAAGAGACGTAAAAACTGATGACTTACAGAAGGTAATCGGACATCTTTTTGAAATAGCTGAAAAGGGCAGTATCGACTCCGTCTATAATTACGTAGGCGTCAGAGAATAGGAGGTGCTTTAACAAATGGCATATAATCTCAAGCAGGCTGCCAGAAAACCGGAAAGGTTCACAGGAGGACACAGGATGTGCGCCGGTTGCGGGGCTCCGGTAGTAGTAAGGCAGATACTTAGGGCATTGAAACCTGACGACCATGCGGTGATAGGGGCAGCAACAGGCTGTCTGGAAGTTTGTACATTCCTGTATCCCTATACGGCATGGAGGGATTCATTCATACACAACGCATTTGAAAACTCGGCTTCTACAATAGCAGGAGCAGAGGCGGCTTATGTATCACTGAAGAAGCAGGGAAAGATAGACCATGAAACCAAGTTCATAGCATTCGGAGGGGACGGCGGCACCTATGACATCGGGCTGCAGGCTCTTTCAGGTGCGATGGAACGCGGGCATGACATGGTTTATGTATGCTATGACAACGGGGCATACATGAATACAGGCATACAGAGATCATCCGCAACACCCAGGTTTGCGGATACAACAACATCACCGGCAGGAAAGAAGATACCCGGCAAGCAGCAGTCCAGGAAAGACCTCACAGAGGTTATGGCAAACCACCACATACCCTATACTGCTCAAAGCGCTGCAATTGGTAACATGAAGGACCTCTATGAAAAGTCTGAGAAGGCGATTTATACCCCGGGGCCAGCGTTTCTTAATGTTCTTGCGCCCTGTCCGAGAGGATGGCGCTACAACACCCCTGACCTGATGGACATAAACAAGCTGGCCGTTGACACCTGTCTGTGGCCCCTTTACGAAGTTGAAAACGGAAAGTACAAGATAAACTACAAGCCCAGGAAAAAACTGCCGGTGGAGGACTTCCTGAAACCGCAGGGGAGGTTTAAACACCTTTTCACAGATAATAACAGACACCTTATAGATGAATTGCAGCAGGAAGTTGACAGCAGATGGGAGAGGCTTTTGAATCTGGCAGGAGAATAGAATTAAGAAATAGAACATATAAGGGCGCATTGCTGCAAAGGGCAATGCGTCTTTTTAATGTCCCTCTTTTCGTTCTTCTACATTTACTCATGCCGCATATAATAATAAATATCCGGATGGCAGATCCGGCGACATCAGAGAATGACAC
>CAYYGK010000293.1:0-2874 GCA_964471145.1 uncultured Eubacteriales bacterium
TTGAATTATGATGGTGATCAGAAGTATATATTGCGGAGGTGCTCTGATCATGAAGATGAAAATAACTGTTGAAATAGAAAACGATGATGGCACAAAAACAATTAAGCCCATAATTGTAGACACAGAAATCCCAGAATACGAAGAGTTTAAAGGCCCAGATAACTTCAGAGAGGTTTTTGACAAATATGAAAAGGCAGTCTTAAAAGCTCGGAATTCTGCAGCAGAAATAGCAACAGAAGAGTATTTGACAGAACTATCAAAAAAAAAGCAACTTCAGAAGCCAAAAAACAAGAAGGAAGAAAAATAGTTCCTGATACATCCCAATATGAGATTGAAGCAGAAATTGGGAGGCTTGATGTTGATACTTACCGGGTGACACGTGGCAGTAGAACTGTATTTAACAGCAGAGTGGAGCTGTTTCCTAAAAAGTCACAGACTGAAAAGTATCGTTCTGCCTGCCATGACAGCTTGCAGCTTCGCTTGGCAAGCATACTTCCGTCCTATCGGGCTTGTGAAGAAATACTAAATCGAATCCGATGGCAGGATGAAGAAAACACAGTTAAACACCGTACACTTTCAGAGGCAGTGGAAAGAGAAGGAAACAAAATCATTGACTGTATTGATAAAAAAGCAACGAAGATACTTGAGGAAAACAACTTTGATGCTGTTACCGGAACGCCCCTGGACGTGGATAGTGTGGATATGGCATTCTCCGCCTGAATGGCGGAATCTTTGCGTGTGGTTTCGTATAACGTCTGGTTTGCCCGACACCCTTGAACCGAACCCGCGGAGTCCTTCTTCGTAGGAGGTGCTTGCACCCGATGAAGGAGTGTGGTGCGCTTGCTCCAGAGCCTTTCCCGCTGCACCTTTATGGGCAAACATTGTTAGCCGAAGTAATATCCAGATAGCATTAATTATAGTCTGCTTCCATTTTCCTTAAGTAATCTATGCCAACTACTTCAATAAAACCAGCCTCAACAAATGTTAGTAAATGAATACATTCGACTGTATGCTTAAGCACCGGCCTCATTGTAATTCTAAATAATGGCCACAAAGAAGTTATATATGATATGTGTTCTTCCTCTTCACATTGTGCTGGGAGAGACGAACATACAATTCCACATATCTCACCATTTTCATTTAATACCGGTCCACCGCTCATACTACCATCTAATCGGAAATTAACCTGAAAGCAAGGGAAGTCTAAACTGCCTCGATCTCGTAATAACTCAAATATTTCCTTCACTTCCCCGATGCTAGTAGATGGTATTGCGCGTGCTGCAATATACCTTCCTTTTGAATCTGGAACAACATCTATTATTTCAGACTTCCTGAAACCGATTGCACATACTTTATCACCTATATTAGGTGGCTTAAGAGATAGAACCGGCTTAAATTTTTCTGTACTTGTTAATTGAGCTGTTTTTTCATCGAACGGACATGTTTCAAGAATTGCAATATCAGAGGATTCTGATAGTGTTACTCCCACAACTTTCCACAAATAGATTGGCTTGGACTTATCCTCATATTGGATACAAAAAATTCTCATCTCTAAAGGTGTGTCCTTAGTTAATCTTGTAGATGTAAACCTTTCATAATAATCTTTAATTACATGTTTTGCTGTTAGTATCAAATTTGCTCCAATATAAACGCCTGTGCCTGATATCCAAATCTCATTATCCTTACTCAAACCAATCACTTGATAAACTATTTTTCCTATTCCGTCTAAATTCTTTTGATTAAAAAACCGACTATTATCCATAAATGAAATTTACTCCTCCAGACCCAAATATTATTTCGGCTAACGTCCCGCCTCTGCGACGGTCTCAAAACTTACAGATACCTGCTCATGCCCAGCGCGACTGCACGGGCTAATGCAGGTATCGACTCGGTTGCTTTGAGACTGTGGGCAAGCCTTTCTTCATGCTCTAACCCCATAGAAATACTTCATGGATATGACCCGCGAGCCCTTTATGCAGAAGCATTGTTAGCTGATTTAAAAATTGCTCTTCCTTTTTCCTTATTATTTAATATCATTGTGAATAGGCTTCTAAATACACGGAATCAGAGCACAAATCTATTCTATTATTCCAGACCTTATTTGAATCTACATTGCTATCTTTATCCCATGCTATATTCCCAGCCTCGTCAATAAATACTTGGTGGAATTTTGATTTTTCCTTCAATACTTTAAACACACCGTCCAACTTATTTGACATATCATAGGTTTTAACTTCGCCATTATCAAATGTCACTCTTAATGTATAATCATTATTTGGTACTACATCAACAATTTTTCGTCTCCCGGAATTCAAGTATTCTTTAACTTTGTTTGGTACATTAGTATTCACATTTACGACCTCCTTATTTCAAAGGTTCGATAGAAAAAAGCTCTTGCTTTTGTTGTGCAAGGTACCATTCTTCTTTCAATTCTTCTTGGTGCAATGCCGCCCATCCTAAAAGCATTTTCAACTGCTTATTAGGCATTGTGCCTATCAAAAGCTCGATACCATCAATAGTTATGGCACACTCAAATTCACCATACTGAGCATGAAAGTGTGGTGGCAAATGTTCAGAATAATTCATATATATCCGAATACCTCTAAATTTGCAAATGATAGGCATACCATAATCCTCCCCTGACAAAACTTTTTATCATACTATAAGTATATCATAAACGTTGGAAGCTGCAACAAAAAACCCTACATGAGTCAAGCCCTAGCCTATAATAAAAGAGCAATTTTTATTTCAGCTAACGTTCAGTTTGCCCGACGCCCCTGAACCGGACCTGCAGAGCCCTTCTCCTTGGCGGTGCTTGCCACCCGGTGAAGGGGTGTGCCACGCATACTCCAGAACCTTACCCTCCGTGGCTTT
>CAYYGK010000294.1:0-2862 GCA_964471145.1 uncultured Eubacteriales bacterium
GGCTGTTCATCTCGGGGTTTCTGAATACTGTTAAGTCACAGTACCCTGAAAGCAACATCTGCGTAAGTATCCTTACAATCAACTCGGATGTCCTGATTTCAAACTGCATACCTTCATTTCTCATTCCCGGCTGGAATATATTCCCGATTAAATTTCTTAATGCAGTATTCTCTGTATTCATGACAGGACCGCAGTTTTCATAAATCAGCCTGTAATATTCCCTGCCGGTAGTACCGTTAAAATGTATGTAATCAAATTCCCAATAGCCTCCGTTCCCTGTCTCATACTCCTGGTAATCAAGACAGTCTATCAGCAAAATACTGTTTTTTCCGGCTTCATATGTGCTGTTCCTGTATTTCAGTACTCCAGAGCCCTTTAGGGTAAAAAGCAGTAAAAATGAATCATATCCTTTCCTCCTTGTGTAGTAACCGCTGTCACACTCAAAATGACCAAGCGTCTGTATATAAAAAAACGTTGCTTTTGCGGTGGAACTGGGTGTGTATGACCTTGAACTCCTTTTTTCAGGCATATGACCTGAATATTCTATCATAATAATACATCCCCTGCTACTGCTTTATAATAAGGCAATATTTTAATATTTTTCAGCAATCATTTGTATTGATGTCTTAATATCATTATTATATACTTGGTTTAAGGTATTTGCAATTATCATATATTTTTGTTTGGAGGAGCCTATGAGCATAAAACCGATACGCCCGAAATGGAAGGGGACCATGACAGACCGCGAGAGATTCAACAACCAGATGCATTACAGACCTGTAGACCGCTGCTTCAATATGGAGTTTGGATACTGGGATCAAAACTTCAGGCAGTGGCCCATATTCACAGAAAATTGCATAACGAACAATAAGGAAGCAGATATATTCTTTAACTTTGACAGGATAGAAACATTATCAGGTAATATATGGATGAGTCCGCCCTTTCCCAATGCTGTTATAGAAGAAACTGAAACTACAAAAATAATACTCAACCCTGACGGGCTCAAGGCTGAGATTCCAAGGGATGATCATGGCACAATACCACACTATATGGATTCGTCGGTCAAAACTCCTGAGGACTGGAAGAAAGTAAAGGAGGAAAGGTTCAGAAGGGATGATTCTGACAGGGTTATTGACATAGACGCACTAAAGAAAAATCATCCTGAAAACCGGTCCTATCCGCTGGGAGTCAACGCAGGTTCAATGATAGGCAAAATAAGGGACATGCTTACCTTTGAGGGCCTTGCCTATGCATGCTATGACTATCCGGACATGGTTGAAGACATGGTGGAGACCTGCTGTGTCCTGGTTGAGGACTCTCTTGACCAGCTTCTGCCCCACTTTGATTTTGACTATGCCTGCGGCTGGGAGGACATATGTTTTAAAAACGGTCCCATAGTCTCTGTTGATTTCTTCCGCAGTGTGGTAACCCCGAGGTACAAAAGGATACACAAAAAACTTAAGGCAGCCGGGATTGACATCTGGTATACCGACTGCGATGGCGATGTAAGACCGATACTTCCCTGCATGATGGAGGGCGGCATTAACTGCCTGTTTCCTTTTGAAGTCAACGGATGCTCCCATCCTGCAGAACTGCTTGAAGAGTATGGCCGGGACCTTCGCATAATGGGCGGTATAGATAAAATTCAGCTCAAGGAAAGCAAAGAAGCTATAAGAACATATCTTGATTCTGTAGCCCACCTTGTAGAAAGAGGCGGATATATTCCTTTCTGCGACCACAGATGTCCTCCTGATGTCCATCCTGACAACTACCTGTACTACCTTGACCTCAAGGAAGAGATGTTCGGTATGTGAACCAAAAAATTACAGTTCTTTACACCACTATATATGAAGAGCGGCAGCACCAAATATGCAAGCATATGTGGTAAAAGTGTTGACAGTAATATCATCTTTTTTTTGCATTGACTTAAGCTACGGTAATTCTGTATAATCAATATATAACAGAATATTGGGGACGCTGTTGTCCCATAATTTTTTCACGAAGGTTCAAAGGCGTAACTGTCTTGTGAAAGGCAGTTGTGCCTTTTTTATTTGCCCTGGTTTTAGAGGAGTGACATGAAATTATGTTTAATGCAGAAAGCTCCATAACAAAAGCAGTAAAAAGCTGCATAGCACGCACAGGCTCCATCCGCAGCCACACAGATATTTTAGAGGCCCTTAAAAGGGGGAATCCGTTTGCACACAGCAGGCTCAGGTATTCCATAGCCTCTGATATAGCAGGATATATTAAGAGAAAATATAAGGGTGACATACTGGGCACAAAACTTTACGGTAGCACCATGTACTACAGGGCAGGCATATACTCAGACATAGACATACTCGTCCATGCACTCCGGCGCGGCAGCACGGTAAAGCTGGATATAAAGGAAGTGGACAACCGGCTGGTTGCCGGCTACTGTTCACTCATGGATAAAAGCCAGGAAGGCCTAAGCTACCTTATAGACCTTCAGGTAATAGATGAATCATTAAAAAACACTGAAAATTGTCCCCCTCCTTACTTAAGATATATACTAAGCTGCGACTCAACCGCCATAGTGTGAGAATATGAATATGAAATGTCTCAAGTATAATCCTGCATATTTTTTATATTTATCCCTTGACACAGCCTTATTCAGGTGCTATTATATTTTAAGGAAGAATTATTTGCAATATATGATTGTGTAAATTTCATAAAGTGTATTTTTCCATGCGGTTTTTGGAGGAATACGGATGCAAAGACGCATTTGAAAACAATGGTGTTTATCCGGCAGATTGCCGGAGATATCGTTGTTTTTTTTTGTTTAACAGGGGGGGGGTGTCAATGATGGTATCCTGCAATATAATAGTGGCAACCGAAAGCACC
>CAYYGK010000295.1:0-2856 GCA_964471145.1 uncultured Eubacteriales bacterium
TGCAGGTTTGCCTTTACACTTCCTTCATTTCACAACATACATACAAAGCAGGATATAACACAGCTCCAAAAGTACCTTGACAGGAGTATCACATGCCTGGATGACTATCTTGAAGCTTTTGAGATGTTCCTCAAGAAAAGTATTGATTTTGGTATTTTATGCATTAAGGACCAGACTGCATACAGGAGGACCATAAGCTATTCATATCCTTCACGGGGTGAAGCGGAAAAAGCATTCAACAATATCGTATACAACCCCAGAGGTGTTTTCGGTGATGATGAGGCAAGGGTGCTTGATGACTGGCTGTTTCACTTTTTCATGAGAATGGCAGGAAAGTACAATCTTCCTGTTCAAATTCACACAGGACATATGGCCGCACTGCGTAACGACATTGTAAAGACAAATGCCGCACATCTGACACCTGTGCTTGAACTCTACCAGGATGTACGGTTTGACCTGTTCCATGGCAACTGGCCGTATATGGATGAATACCTGTTTCTTGGTAAGAACTATCCCAATGTGTGGCTTGACCTGTGCTGGGTACAGTCAATAGATCCGGTGTATTGTATTGAGCTTATGAAACGGGCAATAGTTGCAGTTCCACATTCCAAAATCATGGCATTTGGAGGGGATACCAGAACACCTGAATGGAATATTGGGTATCTGGTAATGGCGCGTGATAACGTTGCATTCGCCCTTTCCGAAATGGTAGATACGGGATGGATAAACACAGGTGAAGCCAGAAAACTTGCTGCAGACTGGTTTTTCAACAACCCGAATGAGCTTTTTGGTCTGGGATTTGACAGATTTATGGTTTAAGGCAGGAGGGGACCGGCAAATTGCAAAGGCAGACAAGGAGCTGCAGGAAACTGAGAGAGTGGCTTGATACAGTTCCGGTAATTGATACACATGAGCACTATGCAGGGATTATGGAGCCGGTTAACGATGTACTGGAGTTTATCATGGGGAACTATCTGGCACATGACCTGCTTTCGTCCCGCCACGGTATTGAGGACAGGCTCGACGAAATAAGCAACATAAATTTCAGACTTAGGGGCTTCACATTAGAAGAACGTTACGAGGCTTTCAGTAAAATGTGGGAGAGAGTTGACACAGGATCGTATGCTGAAGGTGTAAGGAAAGCCCTCAGGCAGTGCTGGGGAATAGAAGACATCAGTATTGATTGCTTGATAATACTGGAGAACAAGCTCAAATCAAGGGACCGGAAATTCTACCGCAACACAATGCAATCATGCAGAATAAGGGCAAGTATAGCTGATATCTATGATGTAAAAGAATTTATGAGTATTGTAGACGGGATTAAGGATTACTCAAGTCTTTGCAGGTTTTCCTTCCCGCTCCCCTGTTTTCATGGAATACGGAGGAAACAGCATATACTGGCACTTGAAGAATTCCTTGAAAGCAAAATTGTGTGCCTTGATGACTATCTTGAGAGTTTCCGGGTGTTGCTTGAAAAATGCATTCGATTCGGCATAGTATGTATCAAGGACCAGTCTGCCTATGCCCGTACAATTAATTTTTCAAATCCAACGAGAGCAGAAGCTGAAAAGGCTTTCAACCGGATCATTTCAAATGCGCGGAAAACTCCAGGACATAACGAGGCAAGAATTCTGGAAGACTGGCTTTTCAACCATTTCATGAGGCTGGCCTGCGAATATGGCCTTCCTGTACAGATACATACAGGGCATATGGCGGGGACAGGCAATGACATTGTCAAAACCAATGCGGTATATCTGACATCTTTGCTGGAACTTCACCAGGACGTAAAATTTGATCTTTTTCATGGCAACTGGCCCTATATGGATGAGTACCTGTTTCTTGGGAAGAACTATCCCAATGTGTGGCTTGACCTGTGCTGGGTACAGCTCATTGACCCGGTATACTGTGTCGAGTTTTTAAAGCGGGCGATAGTCACTGTGCCTCAAAATAAAATTATTGCATTTGGAGGGGATGCCGGCGCGCCCGAATGGACTGCAGGCTATCTTACAATGGCACGTGATAATGTTGCAGTTGCCCTGTCCGAAATGGTGGATACGGGATGGATAAACATGGGTGAAGCCAGAAAACTTGCTGCAGACTGGTTTTTCAACAACCCCAATGAGCTTTTCGGTCTGGGATTTGACAGGTTTGAGGAATGATAGTACAAGGAGAGCGAGGAATTGTACAATAAGAATTCAAAAAGTTATAATGAGTTGAGAGAGTTTCTTGACAGCGTGCCTGTGATAGAAACACATGAACACTATGCAGGGAATCCTGCACCAATAGAAGATGTGATGCAGTTCATATGTGATAACTACCTAAGACATGACCTTATGTCCTCAAGCTACGGCAGGGAAGAAAATCTTGTTATGACTGACACGGGATTCAAGTTCAGGTCGGAAGATTTCCAGGACAGCTATGAAATCTTCGCAAAGCTGTTTAAGCAGACCGATAAAACTGCATATGCAAAAGGTATGATTAAAGGACTCAGAGATTGCTGGGATATTGAGAATATTGAGAAACCATCCCTGGAAAGACTTAAAAAAAGCCTGAAAATGAGAGACAGAGATTTCTTTGAGGAAACAATGTCCAGGTATGGCATCAAAGCAATGATAACAAACATAGATATGGAAAAAGGGTTTGAGCTCTTTGTGCAGGGCATGATGGATTCCTCCAGGCTGTGCAGGTTTTCCTTTCCACTACCCCTGTTTCATAAAATTCACACCAGACAGGACATAATGAGGGCACAGAAATATCTGGGACGAAAGATAGTATGCCTTGATGATTACCTTGAGGCTTTTGAATCCTTTTTAAAGAAGTGCATTGATTTTGGAGTGGCGTGTTTAAAGGACCAGA
>CAYYGK010000296.1:0-1369 GCA_964471145.1 uncultured Eubacteriales bacterium
TTGAAAACTGCCCTGATACTGGAAACAGCAGTGCATACATGCCCGGCTGGCTGGAAAACGCTTCAATATGGCTTCATATGGAATACAAGTACATGCTGGAGGTTTTAAGGCAGGGGTTGTATGAAGAATTCCATGAGGATTTCAAGCATGTAATGGTACCCTTTTTATCACCTGAAAACTATGGTAGAAGTACACTTGAAAATTCATCCTTTATAGCAGGCAGCCTTTATCCGGACAGCAGGCAGCATGGAAGAGGCTTTTATGCACGCCTTACCGGTGCCACTGCGGAATTCCTCAGTATATGGAATATCATGATGGCAGGTCCAAAGCCTTTTAAGGTAGCGGAAAACGGATTATACCTGGAATTTGAGCCAAAGCTTCCAGGGTGGTTGTTTGACAGACAAAACAGAGTAACATTCAGATTTTTGGGCAGCTGCGTGGTTGAGTATCATAACCCAAAAAGGCTTGATACGTATAAAAAAGAAGTGAGAATAACAAAAACTATACTTCGGCTTGAGGATGGTACATTGATAAACAATAATTCCAGCCTTGTAAGGCTCCCATATTCTCGAATGGTAAGGGAAGGCAGAGTAAAAAACATACGGGCAGAAATAACCGGGTCTTGTTACAGTTATGTATAACCAGTTGTCCATATGAATTTAGTTTTAAACAAGAGGTGATATAGTTGAGTGAAAAACAAAGGCCGAATATTTTAATGATTATGGCTGATCAAATGGTACCGTTTCTAACGGGTGCATATGGTCATAAAACAGTGAAGACTCCAAATCTTGACAAGCTAGTAAAGCAGGGGGTAAGGTTTGATTCTGCATACACTCCATGTCCCATATGTGCACCTGCAAGAGCAAGCATGATGACAGGCAGACACATTTCGGACCATATGGTTATTGACAATTCCTCTCCGCTTAAATGTGATGAACCTACATTCTGTCATTATTTAAGTACACAGGGCTATGATACCGTACTAAGCGGGAAGATGCATTTTATCGGGCCGGACCAGCTTCATGGTTTTGAAAAGAGACTGGTAACCAACATGTATTTTGCTGATTTCGAGTGGACATCAACAAGGAAAGTGGTTGAGGATTATGCTCCCATACATATGAATCCAATTGCAATCGACTATGTAACCGCCGGCTCCAGACAGTACAGCATGCAGTTTGAATATGATGAAGAAGCCCACTTCAGGGGACTGCAGTATATCTATTCGAGGCGAATGCAGGTGGGGGGAACCATGCAAAAGCCTCCCAAAGAAAGAGACCCCAGACCGTTTTTCCTTTGTGTATCATATAATCATCCCCATGAACCGTTTCACCCCACACAGGATCTGTGGAATATGTATGACGATGAAGAT
>CAYYGK010000296.1:1379-2837 GCA_964471145.1 uncultured Eubacteriales bacterium
TTATTCTAACAGCAGCCCTTATGAGGAAATCGATGAAGATATAGAAATTCCTGAGTTTCCAGAAAATATGGATGAGACATACAGTGTAATGGATGTATGGCTCAACAAATTCCACGGAGTTCACAGGGTTGACATGAAGGATAAAGAAGCTCTCAGAAATATGAGAAAAGCATATTACGCACTGGTAAGCTATGTTGACAAAAAAGTCGGTCAGTTGATTAATGCACTGGAAGAAACGGGCTTGAAGCATAATACGGTTATAATATTCGTCAGCGATCATGGTGATATGCTGGGTGAAAAGGGCATGGTGCAAAAAAGGACATTTTATGAAAACTCCTGCAGAATTCCCATGATTATTGGTTATCCTGACGGGTGGAAGGGTGGAACCCAGATAAAGCAGCATGTTTCACTACTGGACCTTGCACCAACTATAATGGATCTGGCAGGAGTGCCGGCTGAAAAGAGGTTTCCAATGGACGGTAAGAGTCTGCTTCCACTGCTGGATGGAACGCACACGGAGGATAGGGTTGTGTTTTCCCAGATGCATACGGAAGGAGTTTTCGGAAACTGCTTTATGGTAAGAGAGGGCAGGTATAAATATGTATATATACATAATGAAGGAGCCCAGCTTTTTGACCTTGAGAATGATCCGAAAGAATGGAACAATCTATCAGGCTGTACGGAATACAGGGAAGTGGAAGATAAGTTAAACCAGCTTATTTTAAGCAAATTTGATCCCGAACGGATAGAACGGGAGATAAGAAAGAGTCTCAGGAAAAGAAGAATAATTAGAGAAGCCATGAAAATCACTAAAACAAAATGGGACTATTATCCTTATTTTGATGCTTCAAAACAATACTGGAAAGATGAACAGGGGAGACAATGATATGAATGAAATGCCCGTTTTACTGCCGATACCTAAAAAACTTATTTTTAATGAAGGGAACTTCATTTTAACCAGTAATGCAAAAATTTTTATACCGTCGGATGAAAAGCACAGACTAATAAATTCTGCAAAAAGACTAAAAAAAATTGTCTGTGAAACAGTCTCTGTTTGTTCACCTATCATTATCAACAAAACCGACAGTCCTTCAGACAGATATATAGAGTTTAAAAGAAACAGTAATCTTCATCATGAAGGGTACATAATATTTGTTGGTAAAAAAAGCATCTGTATAGAATATAATCAAACTGCAGGGGCTTTTCACGCAGTCAGTACATTAAAGCAGCTGATTATTCAGTATGCAGGAATCATCCCCTGTATGGAAATTGCTGATCATCCTGATTTTAAAGCCAGGGGAGTTATGGTGGATATAAGCCGAAACAAAATACCTAAAATGAATACATTGTACAAAATAGTGGACATTATGGCTGATATGAAGCTTAATCAGCTCCAGCTTTATATAGAGGGATATCCTTTTGCCTATGAAGAGCATTACCGGGTGTGGAAAGGGGGTA
>CAYYGK010000297.1:0-2832 GCA_964471145.1 uncultured Eubacteriales bacterium
ACTTCAGTTTACCAGGAAACGCAGTTCTTGAATACAAATTTTACATAACGAATCCAGGGGTTTATGATGTTTCCATGCACAACATACATTTTCATGAAGACTCAAGTGAAGAAAATGATGTATGGATGAAACTGGATAACGGGCTGTGGTATAAAACCTATTCCAATGTTAATAAAAACTGGTCATGGCATACAAGGATTGAGCATGATGATGGGAGTAAGTCAATGTACAGCAAGGAACTCAAAGAAGGGCTTCACGTACTTAAGGTATCGGCCCGTTCCGAAAACATGAGTATCGACCGGCTCAGGTTATGCCTTCTTGAGCCGCTGGAAAACTAAATGTAATGAGGGAGGATTTGTGTGTCTAAATTAAAGATATTAACTGTAATGACAGTGATTGCTGCAGTTTTAATTGCCTTTTCGGGAACCGCTACATGCGGCAAGCCTGAAGCATATGACGGCATATCCGATTACACAATCAATAAAAGTGAAGTTCAGGAGTGCCTTGAAAAGTATGAATGTGAATACCCGACACCTCCAGGTGAGCACCCAAGGCTGTTTGTAAGGGAAGCTGGCCTTGAAAGTTTCAAGAAAAAAGTTCAACATCCAAAGCTGAAAAAATACTATGATGAAGTTATGAAGGACAGTGAGTATGACCTTGCGGCAGTCCTGAGTATTTTTAAAGAAGGCAGCCATACTAATAATCAGGTAAGAGAATGCATACAGGCCTGTGCATTCAGATACCTTTTGAATAAGGAAGCTGCATTTGGGCAAAAGGCTGTAGATGCAGCACTGAAATATCTTAAGCATATAGAGATCAAGGCTGATGATTCCAATGAAGCAGCAGACCATATGTTTATGGCGGCACTTGTTTACGACTGGTGTTACGACCTTTTGGAACCTGACGAAAAGGAAAGATTCATATGGTATATTGAAAAGCTGGCCAGGGTATGCGAAATTCAATATCCTCCCGTTGGCAAGAGTTCAATAGCTTCACACTCGGTGGAAAGCCAGATGCTAATGGGTATGTTCAGTGCAGGTATAGCAATTTATGACGAGCAGCCCCGCATGTATGACATGGCAGCTTCCAGATTATACAAGGAATTTATTCCGGGTATGAATTATTATTATAAAGACAATGGTATGCTTTTATTCAGTACAAACTATAATGCTCTTAGAGGAATTAATCAGACCTGGGCAGAACTGATTCAAAAGGGTATGGGTTTACCGCCTTTGTTTACCAATATGGAAAACAGTGTGTGGTGGGAGATATATCAAAGAAGGCCGGACGGACAAAAATTGAGATATGGAGATGTGACACACGACGAGAGAGCACTGGGTTACTGGTGGATAGATTCTGTTCCAATAAAATATATTCTCAGCGCAGCAAATCTTTTTCAAAACCCTTACTTTAATTACAACGCTTTTTTCCAGTTGCAGTACTGGGAAGAGAATTTTTTCAAAAAGAACCTGGGACATTCCTTTGACATTCTGTTATGTGCAGACCCATATCTTGAAGAGAAAGAGTTGACAAATCTTCCCCTGACAAGATATTTCGGAGGAGCTGCCGGGAGGATGACAGCACGCACAGGATGGGACATGTTGGACATTAACTCTCATGATGTAATTGTAGACATGAATATCGGAGGACGAAAGCATATGGACCATGGCCATTTGGATGCAGGAAGCTTTCAGGTTTATTACAAAGGCGCACTAGCCATTGATTCGGGCATGTACAGGGGAACGGACGGAGGTTTTGGCAGCAATCACAACTGGAATTATAACAAGCGCACAATTGCACATAATGCGCTTCTTATAAAGGATCCGAAAGAAATATTCTTTTACAAGGGAGAAAGAGCCAATGACGGCGGGCAGAGAATTCCCATGAGGGATGATAATACCTGGGATGGCATGTACCCTTTGTCATTGGAAGGGCCAAACGGATTTCTTGATGATAGATGGAAATTTGCTGAAGTTACTGTACACAGCTTTGGGCCTGATGAGGTCAGGCCTGATTACAGCTATATCAAGGGAGATATAACATCTGCCTATACGGCGAAAGTCAGTGAGGTAAAGAGGTCCATGGTATTTTTAAACTTTAAGGAAAGCATGCATCCGGCAGGGTTTATTGTGTTTGACAAGGTTGTTTCAACTAATCAGGCTTTTAAAAAGACCTGGTTGCTTCACAGCATAGAGGAACCCGTGGTAGAGGGTACTACTTCAACAATAAAAAGGACTGAGAACGGCTATACCGGAAAGCTTGTCAACCATACCATTATTCCATCTGTTGAGAATCTTGATATAACTGTGGTGGGAGGATCCGGGATGGAATTCCGGGTTGATGGCAAAAACTATACAAACGAAAGGAACGAGGGCTATCGAACATCTGAAGAATCAGGAGACTGGAGGATTGAGGTTTCGCCAAGGACTGAAACAGAAACTGATTATTTTCTCAACATTATGCAGGTGATGGATGGGGAAGTTTCAGAGCTGCCATGCAATAGAATTGACGGTACTAATGTTATTGGTGTAAGTTTAAACAACTACAATGTGTTTTTCAATAAGGAAGGACAGATAACAGAAGACGAGGTAAAGTTTAAAATAGATGAGTCTTTAGAAGATCAAAAGTATCTTATAACGGACCTTGCAGCAGGTAAATGGGAAATTACTAGAACGGCAGGCGGTAAAACATATACAAGTATAAAAGAAGTTACAGATGAAGAAAGAATTGTTTATTTTACAGATGTTGGAGGAAGCTTCTCTATGAAGATGCATAGGGAAGAAGATGGAACTGATAAAGAGACCAAAACAGATGCGCAAACCAAAGGGACAC
>CAYYGK010000298.1:0-2831 GCA_964471145.1 uncultured Eubacteriales bacterium
AAAGGGGGACAGGATTTTACCAGGAATATTGTGATGCTGTAACTGTGTGTAAAGCATCCGCTAAATTTGCACGCTGATTATATAATGTGGTAAAATACTTTCCAATGATGAAACTGCTTGGAGGTTGTTATGGCAAACGTTTTTAATACATTGAAAGACAGAGGCTACATCGCTCAGTTGACACATGAGGATTCAATAAGGAGTCTTCTTGAAAATGAAAAGGTAACATTCTATATAGGATTTGACCCTACTGCCGATAGTCTTCATGTAGGTCACTTCCTGCAGCTTATGGTTATGGCGCATATGCAAAAAGCAGGTCACAGGCCCATTGCAATTATTGGGGGAGCAACTGCAATGGTGGGTGATCCCACAGGAAAAACCGATATGAGAAAAATGCTTACATATGACGAAATCTGTAATAATGCACAAGCTTTCAAGGAACAGATGTCTTCAATTATTGATTTTAAAAACGGCAGGGCTCTTATGCTCAACAACTCCGACTGGCTGCTTGAACTTAAATATGTTAATTTCCTGAGAGACATAGGTGTGCATTTTTCGGTAAACCGCATGCTTTCTGCAGAATGCTTCAAATCGAGACTGGAAAAGGGATTAAGCTTTATAGAGTTTAACTATATGCTGATGCAGAGCTATGATTTTCTAAAGCTCTATCAGCAATTCGGGTGTGTGCTTCAACTGGGTGGAGATGACCAGTGGTCAAATATTATTGGAGGTATTGAACTCATAAGAAAGGTTGAGGGAAAGGAAGCGTACGGTATGACCTTCAATCTCCTTACCACCAGTGAAGGCAGGAAGATGGGCAAGACTGAAAAAGGCGCAATCTGGCTCGATCCGCAAAAGACATCTCCCTATGATTTCTATCAGTACTGGCGCAATGTTGATGACCGGGATGTTGTCAGGTGCCTGAAGCTTCTTACTTTTATCCCGCTGCAGAAAATCATGGAATTTGAACACCTGGAAGGCCAGCAGCTAAATAGTGCCAAGCAGCTTCTTGCATATGAAGTAACAGCTCAGGTTCATGGAAAGAAAAATGCTGACATAGCACTGGAAACCGCAAAATCACTGTTTGGCCATGGAAAGGATCACTCCGACATGCCGACTACAGAAATCAGTTCATGCCGGTTTAGCGAAGGAATGAATATTATCGACCTTATGACAGAATGCAGGCTTATCCCCTCAAAGGGTGAAGGACGCCGTCTGGTGAAACAGGGTGGCGTCTATATGAATGACGTAAGAGTTGATTCAATTGATGCCATGGTAACACCGCAGGATTTCAATGACAGCCGTCTTATTATACGCAGGGGAAAGAAGAAGTATCACAGGGTGTTACTTGTTTGAGCACATGAATACTTAAAACAAAAAAGTACCAAAAACCTTTATATTTTTCAATACCCCTGCCCTGCCAGGCAGTAGAATACTTATATATGCTTTTAACAGCAGTTATATTTACAAAGGCTTCCGCCTCCATTATAATTTAGGTGGAGGGGTTTATTCGTACTTGTTTTTCACTTGCAATTTGAAAGGATTTGAAGCAGTTGGGCAGAGATGATTTGGAATTTAGTCTTGAGAATGCTTCAAGGTGTGCAGACATATACACACAATCGGTGGGTATAAGGTGCGTTGTCATAGATACCCAAGGCAGAACATTATATGATGCCGGGTCAGACATGCCGGCATGCAGGTTCTGCAGCCGGGTAGCAAAGGCATCCGGAAAAGGCAGGATGTGCAGGAATGCCCATCTTTATGGAGGATACCAGTCCGAAAGATTCGGCGGAAAATACGTGTTTTTCTGTCCACTTGGCCTAACTCACTGGGCTTCCCCTATAATTCATGAAGGAACCATGAAAGGTGCTTTGGTGGCCGGGCCCGTTCAGATGGTAAACCCTGACGATTTTCTTATTGAGGAAATATTAAAAAACAACAACATTAAGGGCAGTGAACTGTCTGAGATAAGAAGGTACATTGATGAAATACCGGTATTAAGTACCGAAAGGGTAAACAGCCTTTCCGAGATGCTTTTTATGGTAACTGCCCACATTTCCGACATACATCCCATGAAGGTATTGGAGGATAGAGAAATTCTTAAGCAGCAGGCTGACATCTCAGAATATATCCACTATATAAAAACCATGGGTGGAAGCAGCAGCGAAACTGAAGACTATCCGCTGGAAAAAGAAAAGGAACTGCTCTCACTCATAACCATGGGGGACAAACAGGGGTCCAGGAAAGTTCTAAATGAAATATTCGGCCATATTTTTTTCTCCACCGGAGGTAATTTCGATGTTATAAAAGCCAGGGTGCTGGAGCTGATTGTACTTCTTTCAAGGGCTGCAGTAAAAGGTGGGGCTGAAGCGGAACAGGTATTTGGAATGAATTACAATTACTTAAACCAGATAAACAACTATTCAACAGTTGAAGAGCTGGCATACTGGCTTTCAAAAATTATGGCCCGCTTTACAGACTGTGTGTTTAATCTTGCCAATGTGAAGCATGTTGATGTGATTTTCAGGTCGGTTGATTATATCAAGAAGAATTACATGAAAAAAATCACTCTTGAGGAAGTAGCAGCTAATGTATATTTATGCCCTTCTTATTTCAGCAAGGTATTCAAGGAAGAAATGAAATGCAATTTCAGCAGGTACTTAAACAGTATTCGCATAGAAAGAAGCAAGATGCTGCTGCTTGATGAGAACATACCGCTGGTGGATGTTTCAAATTTGGTAGGATTCGAGGACCAAAGCTATTTTTCAAAGGTATTTAAAAAGTTTACGGGTGTAACTCCCGGCAGGTACAGGGAGTCAAGGGGTAAGCTG
>CAYYGK010000299.1:0-2807 GCA_964471145.1 uncultured Eubacteriales bacterium
GGAGGATGCACCTGGAAACATGTATCCACAAGGGGCTTAAATGATGGTTCCTTTACAACTACAGGTGTTGATGTAATATCCTCAAGTGGAATGTTTTTTGATCCCTTTGACAGCAAGCATATAGCGGCTGTGTTTTTTGACTGCGGGATTTTTCACTCATACAACAAGGGAGAAAGCTGGCTACATGCTATTGAAGGCGTCCCGAGGGAGTGGATAAATTCCTGCTACTGGATGGTGTTTGACCCTGATATAAAAGGTAAAGCATGGTCAGCATGGTCTTCAGTACATAACATCCCCAGGGTGAGGGCATTAAATATTGAGAGCCATATGAAAAATCTCAGAGGGGGAATATGCAGGGCAGAAAACGGCATTGAAAAATGGACGGTTTCCAGCGGGGGCATTCCTGAAAAGTCTATACCTGTTCATATTGTTATTGATCCAGAAAGCCCTCCCGGAAACAGGACGCTGTATGCAGCAGTTTTCTACAGCGGTATATACAAATCTGAGGATGACGGAAGAACATGGGTTTTAAAAAATAATGGCATAGGAGACAACCGTAATGTATGGAGGCTCGTAACAGCACCTGGAGGAGCAGTTTATCTGCTGGTTTCAAGAGGGCTGGAAGAAGGGAAGTGGGTTGACGGTGCGTTGTACAAGTCAACTGACGGCGGCAGCAGCTGGGTTGATACTGGCCTTCCTGGAGATATGGGCTCCCCTAACGACCTTGTTATTGAACCGGAGTGTCCTCACCGTATGTACCTGGCGTGCTGGCCCGGTACTCATGGTGTGGAAAGGAAAGGCGGGCTTTTTGTTACTGAGGATTCAGGGGAAACGTGGAAAAATATATTCAACCCTGAGGGAAGGGTTTTTGCAGCAGCACTACTTACCGACAATTCTTCCACTGTTTTTATTACAACATTTGAAAGCGGTGTCTACAGATCAGACGACAGAGGCGAAAACTGGCGGCAGTTAAAGGGATTTGACTTTCAATGGTGCCACAGGCCTCTTCCAGATCCTGATAACAATGATATGATTTATCTGACCACCCATGGCAGCAGTATATGGTATCCTGAATTCCCGAAAATTATAACATGTCCGGGGGCGCAACTTTAAAATAGCCGTAAAGGTCCTTCTGTTTTTTAGTAATCTCACCACAGTGCCAGTGTTGGCCTTCGTAGTCGAAGCGCTCGATGATATCAAATTCATCCAGCAAGCTTGCCATGGAGTAATTTCTGTATAAATGATGTTTTCGCATGCATTGATGGATATACGACATGTAAATCAGAGCAACAAACTGAACAAAGAGCTTTCCTTCCAGGTTTACTCCAGAACTGACCGCCGTACGCCTCATTTCCAAGCGATTTTTTAGATTGGTAAATGCTTTTTCAATTAAATCCTTATTGCGATAGTAATAAAGAGCTTCGATAGGATCTTTAATTTCATTAGACAAGAGCACAAAATAGCCAAAGTCGGCTGTATGTTCCCGGATCGCCTGTTCGTTATATTCAATTTTCACACCCCTGACCGGTGTTTCTTTGGTAATAAGGTATTGTTTGCAGTAAATCTTTTGATTGTCACTGGCGGTGCCATCATGCAGGGCTTGTTCTGCGGTTGCCAGGGCCTTGATAAAAGTAGCTTTTTCTGCCTCAGCCCGTTGGGCATTGTAGTATATATGTATGTAGATCCGTCGTTGTCCGGTCGAGACCACCAGCCCTTTTCTATTGCGTTCCTGATATGGCCATTTTCCCATTTGACTCAGACAATAGATATCCTGATCAATGCTATAATTTTTAAAATCTTTAATTGGTTCACGAAATTTCTCTAACAAATTAGAAACAAACAAATTATTACAGCGGGCACCAACAACGAACTTGTTATGATTTTTATACAGCAAATCAATATTCTCAGCACTATAAAAACCCCTGTCCATAATCAACTTAACCTTCATGATATTAAGAAAGTCAATATCTTTTAGTAGTTTACGAATCGTACTGACATCTGTAATATTGCCCGGAAGCTTGCGGTAGTAAACCGGCAGCATGGATTCCTGACCAAAAACCAAAGCAAGGTTAACCTGTGGCAACGGCTCCAAGTCCTTGTTTTTACCATACTTAACCTGTTCAATCAATTCGGAATATGAAGATATGCTGGTCGTATCATAAGCCAGATACTCCTTTTCCAGACGGCGCTGGCTCTGACGCTTGAAGAAAGTCAACTTGGCGCATTCATTAATTGAAGCGAAAAGTTCACTGATTCTCTGGGAAGGCAGACTTTTACCCAACGGATGACGGTGTGTCTTTGCCCACTTGGGAAAACGGTACATCGGGGCATTGTTTTCCAGAATCAGATAGTAGGCTAAAGAAAGGATCTTTTGATAGTCATCAGGAAAACAGGCTTTCAAATCTGCTGCAATACCGACTCGATCACCAATGACATCCAGTAAATAGGAACCCCCAAAGCAACTTCTTTTAGCCATTTTATTATTTTGCACCTTCTGTTTGGCAAGCTTATTAAGCTTTTCATTAGCAGCATAAGCCTTATTGGGTATAAATTCACCGTTCTTATCCAGCTTTCCTATGTAATTGCGTTTATGGCGCATCTGCTTTTTTTGTTTATCCCAATAAGGATAATCCTCATAGACGTAATGCACGCCCTTGATTTGTTGGGTTCTCCGTCGTAGTGGTTTATCATTTTGTTTATTCATGCTATAAATTATAACATGTTTTAAGGTGAAAGTCAAGAGCGTGATTATCAAAAACTTTGATTTTACTGGGGTTTCTTTTTGATTTATTCTATTAACATGTTAT
>CAYYGK010000300.1:0-2804 GCA_964471145.1 uncultured Eubacteriales bacterium
CAAGATACAGGGCATTTGTTCCGGATGATGAGAGCAGCACACCTCACCTTAAGCCAGTAAAAAATCCGGACCCTGTCAGATTCAGTGATCTTGTCGGCTATGAAAGTGAGAGACAGATTGTAATAGACAACACCCTGCAGTTTCTGTCTGGAATTGATGTAAACAATATTCTGCTTTACGGTGACAGGGGAACCGGCAAATCTTCCACTGTCAAGGCAATGCTCAACGAATTCCGGGACAAGGGCTTAAGACTTGTAGAAGTCGCAGGACACCAGCTTTTACATTTCTCCAATATAACGGAAATCCTGCGGGAAAGGATGCACAAGTTTGTGATATTTGTTGATGACCTTGCCCTGGAAGACAATGAGGAAAACTACACTGCACTTAAGGCCGCTCTGGAAGGGGGCACACATCATAAACCCTCAAATATTGTCATATATGCCACGTCAAACAGGCGCCATCTTGTAAAAGAGAAGTTTTCAGAAAGGCAGGGTGATGAAGTCAGGGCAGCCGATACAATGCAGGAAAAGCTTTCACTTTCCGACCGGTTCGGTATGACTGTTGTGTTCTCTTCGCCTGACAAGAAAGGATACCTGCAGATCGTAGAAAGTCTTGCCCGAAAAAAGCATCTCGACATAAATAAGGACGCTCTCCATAAGGAGGCACTCAAATGGGAACTGTGGTATAACAGCAGGTCACCCCGAACAGCACATCAATTCATCAGCTGGCTTGAAGGCAGAATCAGGGGCTGTTCCGGGAAACGCTCAGATACTTTCTTATGTACATAAAGAATGCAAACAAGGCTGAAAACAGCGCCACCAGTATAAATACATCACTGTAGGGTATGTCAAATATAACAAGAATGATTGCAATGTAGAAAACCACTGTTGAAAGCTTCCCATACCAGCTCGCACTGACCACCAGCTTTTTATTTGTATAGATGTACATGCCGCCAATACCCATAATCAGTTCTTTTGCTACAATTATTCCTACTATAAAAAACGGTATCAAGTCCTGTGCTGTCAATACCCCAAGACCAATTATAACCATTAGTTTATCTGCGATGGGGTCTGCAATCTTGCCGAAAGATGTTATCATGTTGAACTTCCTTGCTATAAAGCCGTCAAGAATGTCCGTAAGGCCCGCTATCAGAAAAAGTATAACAGCAGCAACGTATCTTTCCTCATAAAGCAGATACCCGAAAAAAGGTGCTATCATAATCCTGAAAATAGTAAGCATATTTGGTAAACCCATGCTTTTACCCCCTGTTCTGATCCCCGTCTTGTGCATACCCCTCGAAAACCCCGTAGATATCAGGATTGCGCTTTCTTAAATTGAAAGGCCGTAGACCGGCATCAGTAAACGCATGCTCGGTCTCCCCGGAGGCGATTATATCGGGAACTTTATTTTTATTTATTTTATACTCAAAAACTATCCTGGTATATGAAAGGCTCTTCACACTGGTGGTTACAGTAATAGTATCCTCATAATCCGCATAATTTTTATAAATAACTTTCATGGACAGCAGCGGCAGCAGTATGCCCCGCTTTTCAAGATCCGAATACCGGACACCGGCCAGTTTTATCAAGTCTGTTCTCCCGGCTTCAAACCACACAGGATACACACTGTGATGTACTATTCCCATCCTGTCGGTCTCAGCGTATCTGACAGTAAGAATCGTTTCAGACTGCATCCTTCCCCCCCATTTAAAGAGACAGTATTCTGCTTATCTCAAACAGCTTGTCATCAATACTCTTTTCCATGGATAGTGCTTCTTCAATATCAATATCGGCAAGTCTGCCATTGCTTATTGAAACTACCCGGTTGACAACGCCTTGCTTCAGAAGCTCAACTGCCCTGTTCCCCATCATGCTTGCGGTTACCCTGTCCCTGACTGTAGGACTTCCTCCCCTCTGCAGATGTCCCAGTATGGTTGCACGTGTGCCGATTCCCGTCTTTTCCTGTATCTCGTCAGCTATGTTCAATGCCTTTCCGGCACCTTCTGCAACAATCACTATATAATGCTGTTTGCCCCTGTTTCTCCCTTCAATTATAGGCTTTATGACGTCCCTGTCCATATCCGCCTGTTTTTCAGGCACCAGCACAACCTCCGCACCGCCCGAAATCCCTACATTCAATGCTATGTAACCTGAATTCCTTCCCATAACCTCAACCACACTGCATCTCTCATGCGAATAAGCCGTGTCCCTTATCTTATCAATTGCATCCTGGACTGTGTTAAGCGCAGTATCATATCCTATAGTATAGTCTGTACATGCAATGTCATTGTCTATTGTTCCTGGAATGCCTATTACATTGAGGCCCTTCCTGCTAATATCACGAGCGCCTCTGTATGAGCCGTCTCCACCAATGACTACAACAGCGTCTATCCCGAAAACCTTTACCATATCCATGGCCTTGCTCATACCCTGGTCTGTTTTAAATTCAGGGCACCTTACCGTTTGAAGTACGGTCCCTCCCCTGTGAATGATATCCGAAACAGACCTTAGTGTCATCTCCTTCATATCTCCCCTGATCAGACCGTTATAGCCCTTGCGTATTCCCATAACCTTCAATCCATAATATATTCCAGTCCTTACCACAGCCCGAATTGCTGCATTCATTCCGGGCGCATCCCCTCCGCTTGTCAGAACCCCTATGCTTTTTGTGTCTCCCATGAAAGAACCTCCGCACCGTAATAGTCTATATGCTTATATATGTCCCTGCAGTACAATTCCCGTGTGGCATTACACGGGAATACTGTCTTTTTAGGTTGCCATTCTTAAAACCCCTTGTCTATGATA
>CAYYGK010000301.1:0-2782 GCA_964471145.1 uncultured Eubacteriales bacterium
ACATGTTGCGACAGCTGTTGATAAAGAAGGTTATCCTGAAGGAAACCTTCCTGAGGCTGCGCTTGCCGGAAGGTCAAATGTAGGAAAGTCTTCAGCCATAAACTGTCTTTTAAGAAAAAAAGGTCTGGCCAGAACCGGTTCCAGCCCCGGAAGAACAAGGGTTATTAATTTCTATAATGTGGACAACAGGTTGTTGCTGGTAGATCTGCCGGGATACGGATATGCAAGGGTGTCAAAAAAGGAGAGAGGCAGATGGGGCCATATGATAGAGGAATATCTTAAGGCAAGAGGCCAGCTCAAGGTTATGATACTTTTAACCGACATAAGACAGGGTGCAACTGAAAGCGATATTATGATGCTGGATTGGATAAAGCATGCACAGATACCATGCATAATAGCAGCAACAAAAGCAGACAAGCTTACGGGTTCGGCATTGGAAAAAGCAGTAATCAATACCGCCCGTATTTTAAGAGTTCCGCCTGAGTGCATTATTCCGTTCTCGGCAGTTAAAGGCAAAGGCAGGAAGGAGCTTCTGGCAAGGATATGTGATGCTGTAGAATTGTAAGCAGGCAAAAACGGTTAATAGTTTCGTATCAATGATTTTAAAAATAATGATATAATATACTTGTTCTCGCAAAACCTTGTACAAGAGGGAGGCACTATGAACAGGAAACTCATATATGTAGTGGATGATGAGAAGAAAATAAGAGACCTGATAGCATCTTATCTCAGTAAAGAGGGTTATGAAACCAGGGTTTTTGAGGATGGGGAACAGGCGCTTTCAATGTTTAAAAAAAACCCCGCAGATATGCTTATCATAGACATAATGATGCCGGGTATGGATGGATATACGCTTTGCAGGGAAGTCAGGAAAGACTGCAATGTACCAATTATAATGGTTTCGGCTAAAGATGATGAGATAGACAGGATTGTGGGGCTGGAACTGGGAAGTGACGACTATATTTCCAAGCCTTTCAGTCCCAGGGAGCTTGTAGTACGGGTGAAAACAATATTTCGGAGGGTGGGTGACAGCAGTACTGTTCCCAAACAGAACAACAGCATTATAAAGTGTACAAACATGCAGATACTTCCTGAGCAGAGGCGTATTACAGTAGAAGACAAAGAAGTTGAACTGACAACAAAGGAATATGACCTGCTTGTCCACCTTGCAAAAAACATAAACAGGGCTTTTACAAGAGACCAGCTGCTAAACAGTGTCTGGGGATATGATTTTGCAGGAGATACCAGAGCGGTGGACGACCTGGTAAAGCGGCTAAGGAAAAAACTTGGACAGGCCGGGTCAGAGGCTGGTATTACAACGGTATGGGGTTATGGATACAAAATGACGGAATGTGCGGGAGAGCAATAATGAAAAATGGTATTACCCGTAGAATTATAGCATCATATCTTGTTGTTATTCTTATAGCATTTTTCATTAGTACCGTTCTGGCAAACATTACAATAAGGGCTGCCATGGAGAGGCAGGCCTGGCAGAGCATGAGGGAAGACATAGAAATCATTGGCGAAAACATGGAACGGTTTACAAAGGATTTTAAAAACAGGACTGAAAGGGAATTGCGTGAGGAATTCAGGAATTTGTTAAGGGAAAGCACGGCAATGCGTGCCAGGGTTTTCCGGCTCATGTCGCTTGAGACTGACTGGATGGTTGTCAGCGGCAATCTTGACAAAATATATTTTCATAACTATCTGGAACAATCCAGGGAAGAACTCAATTTCAAGTCACAGCTTTTAAAACAGATAAGAGAATTGCATTCCGGGGGCATTGATGGAACTGACAGTGCAAAGGTGATGGTAAACGGAATGGAATACCTTGCTGTGGTAAGGACTGTGAACAAAACTCATTCAAGGATGCAGGAGAATATCTCAATAGTACTATACATATCTGTAGGACCGGTAAGACAGGTTGCCAGGAGAGTGTTCAGATCTCTATTGGCCGCTCTGATTGCAAGTCTTGGAGTTGCCTTCATAGCAGGTTTGATTTTTGCCGGTTCCATTGCAAAGCCCATAATAAGTCTGAAAAACGGTGCAGCACAGCTTGCCCGTAGAAACTTTGACACCAGGGTTCAGGTGAAGTCAGGAGATGAACTGGAAGAACTGGCTGATACTATAAACACTATGGCAACAGAACTAAAGGATTACGATATAGCCCAGAAAAGGTTTTTACAGAACGCCTCCCATGAACTGAAAACCCCGCTTATGTCCATACAGGGTTATGCAGAGGGTATCAGGGAAAATGTGTTTGACAGCAATGAGGAAGCCCTTAAGGTAATAGTAGAGGAATCATTGAGGCTCAAAAAACTGGTTGAACAGATAATATACCTGTCCAAACTTGAAACAATGGATGATTTCTACAGCTTCAGGAGGGAGAGCCTTAATCCCATCATAGAGAAAAGCGTTGAGAAAGTAAAAAGCCTTGCATTAAAAAAGGATATAAGACTTAATACCATGCTTTATGAAGATGCTTTCATAAGAATTGACGGGGACAAGATGACACAGGCGCTTATAAACATACTTGGCAACTGCATAAGGCATGCAAAAGAGGAAGTCCAGGTTGTTACATCAAATGACCAAAAACTCTTTATTATAGAAGTCAGTGATGACGGGGAGGGTTTTAAGGAAAGAGACCCGTCAAGGATTTTTGAAAGGTTCTATAAGGGAAAGGGCGGCGATACCGGACTGGGTCTTTCTATAACCAGGGTTATTATTGAAAGGCATGGGGGAAGCATTGAGGCAATTGACAGTAAAAGCGGGGGAGCCTCGT
>CAYYGK010000302.1:0-2777 GCA_964471145.1 uncultured Eubacteriales bacterium
TGTTTCCACAGTATGGCACCGTTACTTTTACAAAGCAAAAGAGGGTACGCCTTTCAGGGCGGAATACCGGTTTAATGTTGAAGACGTGCCTGCCGGTGAGATTTTTGCTGCCGCAGAAGCAGCTGAAAATGCTGATAGAATAACATTTAACGGCCGTGAAGTAAAAGCGCTGAAACAAAAAGGAGAATCTGGCGCACTTGATGATAAAAAAAGCTGGAAGGATATCAATTTTACGAAAATAATGCTTACCGGCCTTGTATGTAAAGGCATGAACACTCTTGTAATTGAGGGGAAAAAAAACAACAATATTACCGCTCCGGGCTGTCACAACAAAGTCACAGACCCGGAACACCACAAACCTACCGAAGTTGAAGCAGTATACATTGTCGGTGATTTCCTGGTGACAAATTTAAATGACCGGGACTTTTCAATTACGGCCACAAATGATTCCGTGTGCTGCAGGAACCTTACCACGAGCGGCTACCCCTTTTATGCAGGATGTGTAAGTTTTGAAGGCACCCTGCAGGTTGACAGCATTGAAGAAAATGCTTCCTGCTTTTTAAGACCCGACCATGTCAATGCAGCATCCGTAAAAATATTTGTAAACGGCACAAAAGCTGCTGTCAAGTACTGGGAACCATATGAGTGTGATGTAACAGACCTGCTTATACCAGGAAAAAACCATATCAGGATTGTTTCTTCAACTACACTTTTTAACCTTATGGGACCCAACAGGATATCAGGCATAAAAGATGTGGAATATGTATCACCAAATACCTTTACACATATGGAAAAGTATACGGAAAAATATTTTCTTCGTGCTTTCGGCATGGGTAAATGCGTTTTGCTTAAAAAGGAGAATGTGAAAACTTAAGATCAGGATATTTTGCTTTCAGGCTGAATTGCGATATAATATTCCAGAATACAATTTGGAATGAAGGGGTAGTGATTTATGCCGAAGCGAAAGGATATCCACAAGATATTGATTATAGGGTCCGGACCCATTGTCATAGGACAGGCCTGTGAGTTTGACTATTCGGGAACACAGGCCTGTAAAGCATTAAGGAAACTGGGCTACAAAATAGTACTGGTCAATTCCAATCCGGCAACCATTATGACAGACCCGGAAATGGCAGATATTACATACATTGAGCCTCTCAATGTAAAGAGGCTTACGGACATTATTGCAAAGGAGCGGCCTGATGCGCTTCTTCCAAATCTTGGCGGTCAGTCCGGGCTGAATCTTTGCTCTGAACTAAATAAAAAAGGCGTACTTGACAGGTACAACGTAAAAATAATTGGCGTACAGGCTGATGCTATAGAACGAGGCGAAGACCGTATAGCCTTCAAGGAAACCATGAACAGGCTCGGTATAGATATGCCCTGCAGCAAACCGGCTTACAGCGTGGAAGAGGCAGAAGAGATTGCCTCAGAACTTGGATACCCGGTTGTAATACGCCCTGCATATACGATGGGGGGTACAGGGGGTGGCCTTGTCTATAACGTTGAAGAACTTAGAACAATTGCAAAACGGGGTATTGCGGCAAGCCTGGTCGGGCAGATACTCGTAGAGGAATCAGTTCTGGGATGGGAAGAGCTTGAACTTGAGGTGGTAAGAGACTCCAGGAACCAGATGATAACCGTGTGTTTTATCGAGAACATCGATGCCATGGGCGTTCATACCGGCGATTCGTTCTGCTCTGCACCTATGCTCACGATAAGTGAAGAACTTCAGGAAAAGCTCCAGAAATATGCTTATACCATAGTTGAAGCCATACAGGTCATAGGCGGCACAAATGTACAATTTGCTCATGACCCGAATACAGGACGAGTGGTTGTAATTGAGATAAATCCCCGGACATCCCGGTCTTCTGCCCTGGCATCAAAAGCCACAGGCTTTCCAATTGCACTCATATCATCAATGCTTGCTGCCGGAATGACCCTCGATGAGATCCCATACTGGAGAGACGGAACCCTTGACAAATACACTCCTTCTGGTGATTATGTCGTAATAAAATTTGCAAGGTGGGCATTCGAGAAGTTCAAGGATGCCAGGGACAAGCTGGGAACCCAGATGCGTGCAGTAGGCGAGGTAATGAGTATCGGGAAAAACTACAGGGAAGCATTCCAGAAATCAATACGCTCCCTGGAAATAGGCCGTTACGGCCTGGGTTTTGCAAAGAACTTCAACAGCCTTTCCCTTTCCAGGCTGATGGAACTGCTTATGGAGCCATCAAGCGAGCGGCAGTTTATAATGTACGAAGCACTGAGAAAAGGTGCCGATACCGAAACTATTTTTGAAACAACTCATATAAAGCCATGGTTTATTGACCAGATGAGAGAGCTTGTCATGCTTGAGGAAGAAATACTAAAATACAAAGGCAGAAAACTTCCGGATGAACTGCTCATCAGAGCAAAGAAAGACGGTTTTGCCGACCGGTACCTTGCTGGTCTTCTTGACCTGCCGGAAAAGAAAATACGAAAGCACCGGATATCACTGGGTCTTGAGCAGGCATGGGAAGCGGTCCCCGTCAGCGGTGTGGAAAATGCTTCGTACTATTACTCTACCTATAACAAATCTGACCAGTCTGCCTCCAGCAACAGCAAAAAAGTGATGATACTTGGCGGAGGGCCTAACAGGATAGGGCAGGGAATAGAATTTGACTACTGCTGCGTTCACACTGCATTTGCACTGAAAGACATGGGTATAGAAACAATTATGATAAACTGCAATCCTGAAACAGTGTCCACTGACTATGACACATCTGATAAACTCT
>CAYYGK010000303.1:0-874 GCA_964471145.1 uncultured Eubacteriales bacterium
TCCGCTTGACAATGCAAGTGCAAGTCTCCCGTTCGGATTTATAAATCCTGTAATGCTTGCTCCTGCTTCAGAAAATACAATCCGTATGGCCTTCCAGATTCCTTCAGGCTTGTCGGGAGAGTACCCCTGTGAACTTGTTATGGACCTTCAGGATGAGGATTTTACTCTGCCATTAGGGGATGAGCCGGATTGGACATATCCTGAAGATTCAATAAACGGTAACGGATTAAGTGTGTGTGTAAACACAGTAAAAAAGACAGATATGGCTGCCGGCTACTATGATAATTATGTGGTAGCGGATATAACCTTAAACGATATAAAAGACGGGTTTGGAACTGTGGGACTGCAGGAGGCATTCTTTCTTGTACGTGATGACTATGAAGAATCCGGTTATGACCTTGAATTGTCCACGGAAGAGGTAAAGGGAAGCAAGGGGCTTGGTAATTTTGCATCAGGAAGCGCAAACTCTGAAATGGAAGGTGTTGTAACTCCGGATTACTACTCAAACGATGAACTCATAACAGGAATAGATCAAGACTGGGCACTGCTTGACGGGGAAAGCCGCCGGGGGCTGATACTGTTTGTCATGCCGGAGGGATGGCAGGAGCATGACTGGACACTTCACAGTACGGTATTTACAGAGCTTGCGAAAGCCGTTCAGGATGAAGATTATGAAGAAACATGGCTGCTGGCTGCAGCAGCACAAACGCAGAACTATGATATGATTGAGTTTGAAGAACAGCTGTATGATGAACTTCCTGCAGCCATATCCCGCTACAGGAACAGCCTTGCTTCCGGTTATAATTCCGCCTCGGCTGCACATGCCGGCATCAATGCTGAAACGGATGCCCCTCAGGATATAACAGCTCCGATA
>CAYYGK010000303.1:884-2766 GCA_964471145.1 uncultured Eubacteriales bacterium
AAACAGGTGGATACACCTGAGGACTTCCTGGCCATCATGAGATCACTCAGATGGCTGCCTCTGGATTCCTATTACTACAACAATAAATATTCGCCTGAAGCAGTATTAACACAAGGATGGGGAAACCAGATCGATCTGCTCATACTGGCGGAAGGGCTGCTTTCGGGGATTGGGCGTGTGCCGGAGCGCCGGACAGTCCTGCTCAATGAAAAGGGGCTGGAGGAGCTCTCCCGCATAAGTGGGATAAGCGGGTTTGAAATGGAGAAACTACCGGCAGTTGAATACCGGGATAAAGGCGGGAGCAAACACATCTTTGTAATTCCCTTTATGAAGGATATCACAGAGCTTTCAGGGATGGTATACCTTTCACCGGACAGATATGCGATAGATGTTTACGAGCCTGAAGCTACCATAACAGTCATGATAGATGTGACAGCTAAAGACCCGGACCTTGCGGCTCATACAATGGATGCTGCAAATGCGCTTGCGGGAAGTGATGGAACCGCAATACCGCCCGAATCATTTACGGTGCTTGAAAAAACACTGCCTCTCAAAAGTCTCAGTATGGATGCAGTTGATATAGGATATGCTGTTGTGGGACAGGAGAAGGGTGACCTGTATACGGCTGTGATGGATACCCCGCAGGGGAGATTTCCCGGAACACTGGGAATTGATGAGGGCAGGTACGAAATCATGGGTGCCCGTGTGATTGTTGAACTTCCAGATTCTAAAAAGGAGCATGTGGTAACTCTGCGTGAAGGCGAAAGCCTGACAGACATATTCCATACCCTGGGTATAAATCTGCCGGACCTGCCTTCGTATTCCGCAGAAAGTCTTGACCGGGCAGCAAATGGGTTTTATGAAAATGCACAGAATCCAGACGCCCTTTCAGCGCTCAGGTGGCACAACCGTGGTGTGCTCAACCGCTTTATTGCAGCGCAGACAAGGTTTGAACTTGACATATGTGAAGAACTTGAACTTATTACCGGCAGGACCAAAACCGAACGATGCATTATGGTGACTAACCGGATAAAAACACCGGGCTCACTGTTTGTAACTTCCATTGACCTGCTGCAGCAGATGAGTGATGTTCATAAAGGAAATGAACAGGCAAAGAACTCGTTTGCCATAATGACCGGGATAATGGCATCACACCTGGAGGGGGCAGCGATGCCTGGAAGCGGCATGGATTTTGCTCATATATGGGACCGGTGCCCCGAGGGAACGAAATTCCTCATGTCATATGGCAGGCTGGCAGACAGTCAGGAACTGGTTGATCACATGGAAGACACTAATTACCCTGATTTTCTGGTACAGTGCGTCCAGGATTCCGAAAAGGTCATGATGCTCCCGGACAGGGCATCAATAATAAATGGAGAGCAGCGCTGGGCCTGGCTTGAGATAGACCCTGACACCTATGAAACAATTGCTGTTATTGATACCGGAGAGCATGGGGCAATGGTGGAGTACAATGTGACTCTTGCACCACAGGGAGAAAGCTACCGTGACTATATTGCCGGTGCTTTTACAGGAGTTCTGACCTCTGTATGGGCTGTGGCAGACTACTCATTGATGCTGGATGATTACAGTGAGATACTTAAAAACGCAAAATCTCTTGCGCTTGGGATAGGAAAGACCATTAAAGGTGTACTTGGCGGAACAGGGCTTGCCAAGGGTGAAATTGGAGTAGGTCCGGGCAAATTCTCCGCAAAATCCACAATGGACGGCTGGACCGTTAATGTGAACCAGTCTGTACTTGGTTTTAACAAGGGTTTCGAGGACGGGGTTGAATACTACTTCTCAAAGGCGGATTGAGGGTGGATGCTTAAGAGAAGATGAAGCTAGCATTAAAGCAAAGTATTACCATACATATCTGCATGTG
>CAYYGK010000304.1:0-2757 GCA_964471145.1 uncultured Eubacteriales bacterium
TTGTCATTCCAGGAGGCAACTTAAGAACCCTGTTTTTATTCATAGGCTCTCTGGTTATATTATATATAATAACAGCTGTATTTCATTACATAGTCAATTACTGGGGGCATGTGGTGGGAGTACGGATGGAATATGACATGAGGAAGGACCTGTTTGCCCATTTGCAGAACCTTTCATTCAAATTCTATGACAGGAACCGAACCGGTCACCTTATGTCAAGAATGGTAAACGACCTTAACCAGATAGCTGAAGTTGCACATCATGGGCCGGAGGATGTGTTTCTGTCTGTGATGCTGCTGCTGGGGTCTTTCTTTGTGCTGCTGGGCGTGGAATGGCGCCTTGCACTTCTGATTTATGCATCAATCCCCTTCCTTTTCTGGTTTTCACTGTCAAGACGCAAAAAGATGTCCGAGGCTTTCAGGGATGTCAGGGTAAAGGTAGCGGATGTGAATGCAGACCTTGAAAACAGCATATCCGGAATAAGGGTGTCAAAATCGTTTGCCAATGAAAACTATGAGATGGACAAATTCAACAGGGGCAACAGGAGATTCCGCAATTCAAGAATCAAGGCATACATGCGTATGGCTGAATTTGTAACCAGCATAAATTTCTTTGTGAGCATCCTGAACACGGCAATCATCGGTTTTGGCGGGTATTTTGTCTACAGGGGGGTAATGGATGCCGCAGACCTGCTTGCTTTCCTTCTGTATATCAACATGGTGATGATGCCCGTCAGGCGCCTTACCAATTTCGCACAGCAGTTTGAGGAGGCAATGGCCGGATTTTCAAGATTCAACGAGATAATGGAGGAAACACCTGATATAGTGGACAGCCCGGGAGCTATTGAACTTAAGGATGTAAGGGGCACAGTCCGGTTCAATGATGTAGGATTTTCATACAACAAGAAAGAGACTGTGCTAAAAGGCATCAATATAGAAGTAAGCATGGGCAGGACACTGGCACTTGTGGGACCTTCGGGGGCAGGGAAGACGACACTTTGCCACCTTATTCCCAGGTTCTATGAGGTTGATTCAGGACAGATTCTTATTGACGGCAACTAAATAAGCGATATAAAGGTCCAGTCGCTGAGGGAGAACATTGAGCTGATTCAGCAGGATGTCTTCATATTCTCAGGCACAATCAGGGACAACATCATGTACGGAAGGATAGACGCATCAGATGATGAAATAGCAGATGCCGCAAAAAAGGCTGAAATATATGACTTTATCCAGACGCTTGAGGACGGCTTTGACACCTATGTAGGTGAGAAGGGAATAAGATTGTCGGGCGGACAGAAGCAGAGGATATCCATAGCACGTGTTTTTCTCAAGAACCCTCCCATTTTGCTGCTGGACGAGGCCACCTCGTCTCTTGACAACGAAACTGAAATCAAGATACAGGCTGCACTTCGCAAGTTGTCGGAAGGGCGGACAACAATTGTCATTGCTCACAGGCTTTCTACCATAAAGAATGCGGATGAGATAGTGGTCCTTACCGATAAGGGAATTGAAGAAAGGGGAACCCATGATGAACTCTTTAAATCAGGAGGGATTTACGAAAAGCTTTACAAGGCGCAGTTCAAGGGATATATACCAGACTTCATCGAGCAGTGATTAGCGGCCGGTTTTCAACTTTTGTCAAGATATAATCAATTGGCTTGAAAGGTTGAATAATCAAACCCTGTTTCTTGCCAGCGTGGCAGCAGAGAAAACCGCAAGGTTTACAAAGAAGACAAGTAGCAGCCAGAAAGACACAGGCAGGGCAGATACTTTGTATATGCTTATTATTCCGAATATATAGAGCAGGAACAGGGATACTGCCGTGGCCATAAGACCGGCTGCAGCAGTATCCGACATCTGCTTTTCATCAAACCACTGAGCAAGAGGCTTGCTCCTGTTTTTGACAATCCAGTAAAGCAGTATGAGGCCGGCAGGAAAAAGCGCGAGTATGGAGAACACAAGCATTAGCGCCTCCCTGTAAGTATGGGGTACTCCCGGCAGGTCAAGGCCTGCGGCATTCATCGGCAGGACAGTTCCGACAATTCCTGCAATACCGCATAAAAGGCCTATCTGGTGCATTGCAAGGAAGAGTTTGTCACGGCCTGTTCTCATGGCTTCAAACAGGTGTGTGCCCGGTGATACGGATTTTCTGGCAAGTATCATGCCAAAGACAGAAACCGCTATATGAAATACCGTGAATCCGTACAGCATGTTCCATTGTCCTGTTACATCCCACAGCACATACTCCTTGCCTATTTCAGACAGCAGTGTAGCATCGGACAGGAGTGTTATTCCCGAAAGTATTACCAGAACGGTAAAGAATGAGTAACCGAAAGTTCTATCGTTATTTGCGGTCAGGATTTTGAGCATTCTGCTCAACAGCATAAGATGGTAAATGCCGGCTGTCACAAATACCGGGATGGTAAGCGCTCCAAGGGTTTGAATATGACGGGACGGCTCAGGCATTGATGGAGTGAGCCTTGGCTGTATGTAAAGGTATGCTGCAAAGCAGTACAACAGTCCGATAAGAGTAAATACGGCAAGTATGTTCATAATAATTCTTTTCCTATTCTTCATAGTTTCCATTCCTTTCACTGCTTGTTTGAAGATAGAATATTTCTTCAACAGGTCTGTGGAAGACCCTGGCTATTTTCAGGGCCAGGACTGTCGAAGGCACATAACGCCCTTTTTCGATAGAGTACACTGTCATTCTTGTAACACCTATCCTGTCTGCAAGCTGCTGCTGTGTCATCTCATT
>CAYYGK010000305.1:0-2747 GCA_964471145.1 uncultured Eubacteriales bacterium
ATGATATCAGCCTGGTGCTGATGCCTTCCCTCAGTACACCCCTGCTTGTTGCCGCCGGGTGGTTCTGGGTACTATGGTGGGTGATCATTAGTATCAAACTGTTTAAGCTGTCAAAATAATAATTTAGCTAAAAGAGGTGTTATGTTGTGAGAGTGCCATCAACCAAGGTACAGAACAGCTTTGGTAAATACTTGTAATATGTTGAAGCAAATGAGGAGATTATTGTAACGAAAAAAGGCAGGGAAGAGTGCGCAAAAGAGAATGTTGTTGAGTATACAACGAGTGGGACCCGGGTAACCTACGAAGAATTCATGGAACTTGTTGAGAATTCCGACCAGAGTTTTGAGCTGATTGACGGTGTTGTACATAATCTTGCATCACCATCATACATACAGGCACCAGCAGGCAGTCCATGAGCAGTAGTCGAAGTCCTTTCACCTTTCACCATGGGAGAGGGCATGCTGAAAAAGATGGACTTGTACAGGACGCAGTTGCTTACGGATAACGGTGTCTCCAGGATTGTTTAAACATTTCCTGCTCTTTTTCCCAGGTCTCTTTTTACCTGCACTTCTTTGCACATGCTGAATAGTTCATCACCATTAATACAGGTTATGGAATTCTTGTGACAGTAATACCTGGTACTGGTGCAAAAATCCCCAAGGGTTATAAATATTCCTCTGTAAATTGAGTTTAGCTGCATGGATTTAACAAATTTCTTAACCTGTTCAATATTCACCCTGTGATTGAATGCATGCTTTTTAACCTGCAGATAATTTATTTTATTAAGTATCAAACCATTTCCTCCTTCTCCAAAATCACTGGTAATTTGAACATTATGCTTTTTTCTTCTGAATATTTCCGCTATAACATTTTCAAAATCCCTTGTGTTCATATAAAGCAGGTCTCTTTTGGTACTCACATTTTCCAGCAGGCATACAACCCTGATTTTTAGAATAATGCCTGAAATCAATATGTACAGAATTTTAAATAAAAGGTATACCGCTAACATGAACAACAGATATATTATTATTTTAATCACCACTAGTATTTTGTCTTGGAAGCAGTAATATATTCAGAAACATATGCTTTTGTGAAAAAGAAACGGATTGCGGGAATATAACCGGTTCATATTGACAGCATTATTTCAGCCTTATATAATCAGGAATGTTCACACATATTTCACTTGTAGATATGCTGTGCTTGCCGTAGCATTACAAACTATATGAGGTGATACCATGAAAGAAGCTGTAAAAAAGCATTGTAACAGGTTGTTTAATGCCATCCCTGCACTTAAGGTATGCAGCAGCAGCATACTTGATTCCTATAATATCCTGAAGCAATGCTACACCAGAGGTGGCAAACTTCTTATCTGCGGCAACGGCGGGAGTGCTTCAGATTCGGAACACATAGTCGGAGAATTAATGAAGTCTTTTTTACTCAGCCGCAAACTGGATGAAAAAACCACTCAAGCATTCAAAGATGCCTTTCCTGACAACTGGAATTACCTTGCAGAAAACTTACAGGGAGCTCTGCCTGCAATCTCACTGGTAACCCACAGTTCACTGTCAACCGCCTATGCAAACGATGTAGATGCCGATATGGTTTTTGCCCAGCAGGTATACGGCTATGCAAAAAATGAAGATGTTTTAATGGGGTTGAGTACTTCAGGCAATTCCAAAAACATAGTAAATGCCATAATGGTGGCAAAAGCCCTGGGAATTAAGACAATAGGAATGACAGGTCAAACAGGGGGCAGAATGAAAGGTCTTTGTGATGTGACAATACAAGTGCCTGCAACAGAAACATACATTGTCCAGGAATATCACCTGCCTGTATACCACTGCCTTTGTGCCATGCTGGAGGCCTGTTTTTTTAATTGAAAAAATATAACAGCCATCAATTCTTTTCGCCCAAATACTTTAAACAAAAGATTATGTTGGGTGTTCTGCTTCCAGAAGGATTAAACTTTACTCCTTATTTCCATAACAGTATTGTCAGCCATTCTATACATCTCCCCAACTCCTTTTCAGTAAGCCTGGCTTCCTTTGCGTCTATGCCATTCCATAGTATTTCGTACCTGTCATCAAAAAGCACCGCAGTGACAATGGTTCTACCTTCCTGTTTTGACTGTTTCTCAATGAGTTCATTTAATCCCCCGATTGTCTGACTTTCAAGTCCCTCCATGGACCCGCTTTGGTCGCCTGCAAAGCGACGAATCCCGGGGGTATGTTTATGCCTGACAATGAACTTCTGATGCAGCTACAGGAATATATTGATAATCACATCAAAACATCTCAAATGATTATATCAGAAGTATCAGAGACTAGGAAATCTTTTTTGCCCCGAAAGCAGTTGCCCCAGATTGCACATACAGACCTGAAGGATTTCATTAGGACAAAACAAAAACAGTCTTCCAGGGAAACACTGTTCAGTTTTATTGACAACAAGAAAAAAAGTGACTCTGAAGTATACAAAAAAGCCGGTATTGACAGAAGGCATTTCTCTAAAATACGTTCCATTTCAGATTACAATCCGGGCAAAAACACTGTTATAGCACTGGTCCTTTCTCTTGAACTGAGCAGGAAAGAGGCGGACAAACTCTTATGTTCAGCTGGTTATGCCCTGTCAGGCAATGATATATTCGACCTGGTAATACAGTTCTTCCTTGAAAAACAGATACAGGATATTGATGAAGTGACATCCTCTCTCCACTAAAGCAGGAGAGCTTCCCTGTGGAAGTTCGGTGG
>CAYYGK010000306.1:0-2738 GCA_964471145.1 uncultured Eubacteriales bacterium
ATATATCCAATGACAGGATGTGCATTCCTCAGATCTATACTGATTTCTCCATCAAGGCCATAAAAACACTTGTGGGCCTTGAGAAGGACTGGATACCTACAGCTGAAGGCACATCCCTTTATATCAGGCCGTTCATCATTGCTGCCGATACGTTTTTGGGTGTTCGCCCCTCAAACACTTACAAGTTTCTCATTATACTTTCACCGGTAGGAGCATATTACCCTGAAGGGATAAACCCGGTCAAGATTTACGTTGAAACCAAATATGTTCGTTCTGCTGAAGGCGGTGTCGGTTATGCCAAAGTTCCAGGCAATTATGCTGCGAGCCTTAAAGCCCAACAGGAGGCAAAGGATAGGGGGTATACACAGGTGCTGTGGCTTGATGGAATGAGCCGCACATACATTGAAGAAGTGGGTACCAGCAACGTATTCTTTAAGATTGGCGACAAAATAGTTACACCTGCTCTTGACGGCTGTATTTTAGCAGGCATAACAAGGGATTCTACCATACATCTCCTAAAAAAATGGGGTATTGATGTTCAAGAAAGAAGGATCTCCATAAAAGAAGTGTATGAAGCTCACAGCAAAGGCCTTCTTAAAGAAGCCTTTGCCACAGGAACAGCAGCAGTTATCTCGCCTATAGGACAGCTTAACTGGAATGATAACATAATTACGATAAATGACTTTCAGATAGGTGAAGTCTCAATGAAGCTTTATAATGCACTTACCGGTATACAAAACGGAGAACTGCCGGATGATATGGGCTGGACGAAAGAAGTACAGCAGTCATAACATGGAGTAATTATACAGCTCCCGCACAAATATACTATACATGAACAGTATATTTTACGGGAGTTTTCATGTACCTGTTTATTATCATCACAGCCGCTTTTTTTTATTTTCTATTTAGATTAAAATTCACAAACACCATTATATATATGAAAAAGCTGGTTATACCTGCTGCATGTGTGCTGTTTATACTTTTCCTGCTGCTTTTTTCAAAGTCGTCCCTTGAGTCTGCAAGGGATGGTCTTGAACTATGGCTGAATACGCTTGTGCCATCTCTGTTCCCTTTTCTTGCAGTTTCGGCTGTACTAAGGACGACAGGTTTCATACGAAGAACCGGAAGGTTTCTTGAAAAAATAATGCGCCCTGTCTTTGATGTTCCAGGCAGTGCATCTTTTGCATACATTATGGGCATTTTAAGCGGCTATCCGGTAGGAGCAAAGATAACATCAGGCATGATGCAGGACGGTATGCTGTCTCAGAATGAAGCGGAAAGGCTGCTTGCGTTTTCCAATAATTCTGGACCGGTTTTTATTACTGGCGCGGTTTCAGCCGGCATGTTCGGTATGGAACAGGCAGGAATACTTCTCCTTCTGTGCCATATAGCATCTGGATTTATTACCGGGATGTTAATACGGATTCGTTTTTTGAGAAAGAAAAAACAAAACAACGCCCGCAGCAGGAAAATAAATAAGGTGCCCTGCGACAGGGTTTCATATTGTACCAATCAGTCACTTAACCTTTCAGAAGCTATTTCGGATTCGGTAAACACACTTTTATTAATTGGCGGTTTTGTTATCGGCTCTTCAGTTATAATCAGCATTCTAAAAGAAACAAATATTATAGACCGGCTTGCCGAAGCAGCTTCTTTTTTTACTACACCTTCAGGTATCAACAAACCCCTTTGTGCTTCTTTGATAAGCGGTATTGTCGAAATAACTAACGGCTGTTCAATGCTTGGGCAGATGAGAAGCATCCCTTTGGATATCCGACTTGCTGCTGCTGCTTTGCTGTTGGGCTGGGGAGGCATTTCTGTTCATATGCAGGTATACGGAATCGCTTCAAAATCAGGTTTGCGTATAGGGAAGTATGTAATGGGCAAGTTCATTCATGGCATAACCGCAGCCCTGCTTACTTATGCTGCAGCAAATATTTTCCTTTGTGGAAACAGTAACTGCCTCCAGGCATTTAGTCAGCCTGCAGGAATGATATCTGTAAAACCGGTGCATACCTTTCTGTTATCTGTCAAAAATGTTGCGGCTGCACTGCTTGTAATACTGCCTTTTGTGTCAGGTAAAAAACCAACGCTATTTTAATTCTTCCCTGTTCATCTCTATGACATCAAGAGTATCCTTTAAAATATCTTCCACCTTGCTGAGTATGCCGTCGGCATACTCCTTTGTGCCAAGCCTGATTTCCCTTGCATTCTTCTGTGCGTTTGAAATGATTTCATCAGCCTGGTCATATGCCTTCCCTGTTATTTCATGCTCGTCTACCAGAGATGATATTCTGCCCTCAGCATCTTCCAATATGCTGTTTGCCTCTTTCTGTGCTTCAAGAAGAATCTTCTGTCTTTCTTCCTTGATCCATTGGGCCTGCTTGATATCATCCGGAAGCCTCAGCCTCATTTCTTTTATTATCTCAAGTATTTCATCCCTGTCTACAAGACATCTTCCTGTGAGCGGCAGGCCGGGACTTTTTTCAACAAGGTCTTCAATCGCTTCCAGTATTGACAGAATCTCCATACAGCACCTCCTGTTTAATCTTTTGTTAAGTATGCTATCTCAGTTTCTTATACACTCTTTCCTTTATACAATTGGGCACAAGCCCTTTTATATCGCCACCGTTCCTGGCAAGTTCTTTAACTGCGCTTGAACTGAGATATGAGTAATTTACATTTGTCATCATGAAAAGCGTCTCTATGTTGTAATCAAGATTCTTATTCAAAAGGGC
>CAYYGK010000307.1:0-855 GCA_964471145.1 uncultured Eubacteriales bacterium
CATATTACTACAGCGGATGGTTCGCAGCACCTTTTCCGGAAAGGGCAGCAATACCTTAAAAAATCACTGGGCATCTATAAGGAATCAGACAGTAATTTCAGGCTTGTTACACAGAATTCATACGCCCGGTCATACATTGGAAAACTGCTGCTCGGCATGCATGAAAAAGAAGAGGCGAAGAAAGAGCTTGAAGGTGCTGTTGAAAGCCTTGAAAGCAACTGGCGGGCGTGGTGGCTTCTCGGACGTGTACATGAATTGGATGGCGAATATGAGGAAGCCCTGAACTGCTTTGAAAAATCGGCTGAAGGACAACAGCTGCCCTCACTTTTTGGACAGCTGCGGCATATTGCAAAGGACTGGATTGGCAAGAACAGAATCCCGAGGGACAGATATTCTGCCATCAAATACTCAAGAAAGGCTTATGAACTTGACCAGGCAGGCAGGCTAGACACAAGAAACATAACTGATTATGGCTATGATCTGTACCTTGAAGGCAAAAAAACACATAGCGATAAAGCTCTTGAATCCGCATACAGTATTCTTATGAATGCATATAAGAAAAACCTGGACGAAGGCTTGAAAAAGAAAGCCAATTTCCCTCTCTGGTATGCAGGTGAATGCATGGAAGCTTTAAACCGGAAACCTGAATCTTTAAGGTGCTATATAGAATCTGCGCTGCTGTCGGAAGATCGAGGGATACATCACCGGCTTCGCAAAAAGCTGGACACAATGGCATGCTATGAAAAGACTGCGGTATATATACTGGAGCTTATGGATAAATATCCTTGCAGCAACATGCTCTGCCGATTCATAATAACCCACTTCTGCATTCCGGTATGGGATAAGGGCCGGACA
>CAYYGK010000307.1:865-2731 GCA_964471145.1 uncultured Eubacteriales bacterium
ACAATAAGCAGTGAAGCAATGGAAAATATTGTTGCTTATACCGAAAATCACCCTGACTGTATACCAGCCGTTCAAACTGCAGGCATTGCACTCCAAAGGAACAGGGACAACGAAAGAGCACTTCCCTATCTTCGAAAGACAGAAAACACAGGAGATACGCATGTTTTAAGGGCACTTTTGGAGTGCCTGTGCCAGCTGGGAAAGAAAGAGGATGCTCAGAGGGTTTTCACACAGATGTACTCGTCCTGCACCAATAATAATGGAAGGAAAAAACTCGAAAAGCGTGCTGAATACTGGGGGCTTGAATATCACTCATAGTTTTTAAAGCCTTCCCCCAGCACCTCTCTCACATCGGTTAGTATCAGGAATGCCTTTTCATCCACGCTTTTTACGGTTTTCTTTAGAAGTGGCAGCTGTGAGCGGTGCACAACACAGAAAAGGACATTCTTGTCCCTGCCCGTATACATGCCTAATCCCTTAAGCGCAGTTACCCCCCTGTCCAGCTCGGTGAGTATCCTGCGTGAAATCTCCTCAGGGTTTTCTGAAATTATGAACAGCGCCTTTGCAAAGTTAACTCCCTCAATGAGCGCATCTATAACAGTTGATGCAACAAACAGGGTAGCGGCAGCATAAAGAGCTATCCTGAAGCTCCTGAAGGTAACTGCGGCAAACACTATCACTGCTGCATCAATCAAAAGAAGCATCTTGCCCATTGTGAAAGAAGGCAGAAAATGATTTGCAAGCCTTGCAGCAAGGTCGGTACCCCCTGTAGTGGCACCTGACCGGAAAACCAGTCCCAGCCCTGTACCCATAAGTGCTCCTCCCATCAACGCATAAAGCAGAAGGTCGGGGTTTTGTTCTGCAATTTTCCCGCCTGAAAGGTAGCTTTCAACGAACAGCCCTGATATGTATTCCGTCAAATCTATCGCTGCCGAAAGAAACACTGCCGCAAACAGGGTCCTTAAAAGAAATCTCCTTCCTATCAGTCTGAAACCAGCCGCAAACAGTGGTATATTCAGTATAAGCATTGTCGTTCCCACAGGCATCCTGCCGTCGCTGAGATAGTATAACACTGTTGCAATTCCGGCAACCCCGCCTGGAGCTATCCTGAAAGGCACAAGAAACACATTGATAGCCGCAGCTGTTACTATACAGCCGGCAGCTATCATTATGAATTCTCTAAGGGCTTTTCTACGTCCGGCCTTTCTCTTCATACGTTTACATTCCTTTGGCTGCAGACTCCCGGTTAATACTATGCCCTTCATATGAAGTTGTTATTAACTGCTATATCAACGTTAAGGTTTCCTACCTGTCTCTTGCTTCATTTATTCTTTCAACAAACTGTTTTGCTGTTTCTATTACCAGTTCATAATTACCTGTTTTTGCACCCCTGGTAAGGCTGCTCCCTGCCCCAACCGCCACAGCTCCTGCGTTTATCCATTCCTTTACATTATCAAGACTTACCCCTCCCGTGGGCATAAGCTGCGCCTGAGGCAGTGGCCCTCTTACAGCCTTTATGAAGCCTGGACCCAATACATTGCCGGGAAACGCCTTTATAATCTCTGCTCCAGCCTCCATCGCCTCAACCACTTCCTTTACGCTCATTGCTCCCGGCATCACCGGCACCTGGTACCTGTTGCACAGTTTTACAACACCGGTATTAAGATGGGGACTTACAATATACTCCGCACCTTTAAGTATTGCATCCCTTGCAGTTTCAGGGTCCAGAACAGTTCCCGCACCGATTATTATCTCCCCGGATGAATACTCCTTTGCAAGGTCAGCTATAACATCGCCTGCGCCAGGTACGGTATATGTAATTTCAATTGCTGCCACCCCTCCCCTGATACAGGCATCCGTAATCTT
>CAYYGK010000308.1:0-2728 GCA_964471145.1 uncultured Eubacteriales bacterium
CCGCTTGACTATGTTGCTGCCGGTTTTGTAATCATATATGTCATATCTCTCATCTCAGCGGTGTCCTTAAGGCTTGCAGTATCAGAATTCCTTAAGTACTGTACCATATTTGCGGTATTCTTTATCCTCTCCCAGCTTGCTGACAGCTACAAGAGGAAGATAACAGTATTGTGGGTACTGGTTGCCTCAGGTACCTGTGTCAGCCTTATAGGGATTGATGCTATGGCAGGCGGGCATATTTCTGCTGTCATAAACAGTATTTTCAGGTGGCTTGGCATGGACTATGACCTGCTGTTTGACCTCTTTATAGGGGGAAGGATATACTCCACAATGCAGTATCCAAATGCACTGGCGGGATACCTTCTGCCTGTGTTTATAGTTTGTGCGGCCCTTTCAATGGTTTCAAAGGAGTTATGGCAAAAATGCCTTGCAGGTTCCCTCGGCTTTATAACTGCCATAACATTCATTTTTACGTTCAGCCGTGGCGGATACCTTGTCATGGCGGGGACAATACTCCTGCTGTTTATACTGCTGCCCAGGGGCACCAGGACAAGGGGAATTGTACATGCAGGGGCGCCACTTGTAACAGCGGGGATTATATTCTTAAAGATGAACAGTTTTGTTACAGAAGAGATGACAGGTATGATATGGCTGGCAGTAATTGCAGGGATAGTTGTCTCTGCAGCCATAGTAATGCTCGGCCAGGACATCATAACCGTGCTGGGAAAAGTAAGCTGGAAGGTGTATGCTTCCATAGCTGCTGTAATTGCAGTACTTGCAGCTGCGGGATTTATATATCTTGCAAACCAGACACTGCAGGTTGAGCTTTCACATTCGGCCAATGAAGACATATCAAGCAGGACACAGTCGGCAGAAATTAGCTGCAGGCCTGGAAAATACAGGCTTGAATATGAAGTTGAAGCACATAATAAAGGGGATAAACCCTATGCCTATAGATTAATTATAAGGAGCAAAAGCAGGGAAGATATACTTTTTAAACGCGGTGGAACTACAATATTAGATGAAAGAATAAAAGAAAATAAGGAAGCTAAATACAAAAGCGGGGAATTTGTCGTACCCGAAGACAGCAAGTTAATAAATACTTTTTTTATTAATGTATACCCCAATACAGGGGTAAACGCTCAAAACATTAAGCTTGTGTCTTCTGGGACTGATAACCCTGTAAAAAAGCTTACATTCAGCTATAAGTACCTGCCGGACAATCTTGTTTCAAGGATGTCGAACATACTGCTGTCGGGCAGTTTGCTGCAAAGGGCAGAGTATTATGGGGACGGCCTTAAAATTATAAAGGACCATTGGGCACTGGGAGCAGGCGGCGGCTCGTGGAAACTTCTTTATTCTCAGTATCAGGATTTTCTTTACTGGTCTAAACAGGCCCATAACTACTGGATACAGGTTGCTGTGGAAACAGGTATACCGGGGATAATTATATTCCTTGCACTTACGGTAGTTCTGCTTTTGACTTTTGTCAGACTGCGGCAAAGGAAAGACTACAACGCAGATAAAAACGAAGGCATACTGAAAACTGCCATAGCCGCTTCCCTGATAGGCATGCTGGTCCATGCCTCAATAGACTTTAACTTCTCTCATCTGTCAATAATTCTTGTATTCTGGTGTATTGCAGCGCTGTATAACAGCTACATAAAAGATGAAAAACCGCTGTTTGGCGTGTTGGGGAATAAAACTAAAGCATCGCCCGTATTGATGATCACACTTGCTGGAATACTTCTTTTAACGGCATTCAGCTTCAAAATTGCTGAAAGGTATTCACTCAAAGCCATAAAAACATATGGGGCAGGAGATAATGAGTCGGGTCTTAAGTACATGAAAAAGGCAATGAATACCGACCCGTTAAATCCCAGCTATAAGATTGATTATGCTAATTTACTGGCAAGCCATGCAAAAAACAAAGAAGATGCAGCTCTTGCAAATGACCTGATTGTCAAAGCGCAAAAGCAGTCAAAAGATAATGCTGAATATACAGCCATGATTGCAGGTTACTACCTTAAAACAGCACAAATAGACAATGCTCTTAAGAAGATAGATGAAACAGTTGCTTTAAGGCCCTACAATCCTGGAGACTGGCACCAGAGGATAAACTTCTATTACCAGTCTGCTGTTTACTATTTCAGGAAGAGTGAAAATGAGAAGGCGTTTGAACTTCTGGATAAAATTTTGGATATTATACCTGAAGCTGAAGAGACAAACAGCAAAAACCTTGACCCCTTTGTTTTCGAGGATGAGACACAGGAGATACTTGAAAGGGTAAAATTCATAAAGGAAAATGCATATTCGGGAAGGAAACTGGATATTGGCCAGGTGGTTTTCTACACATTGCCTGAGCTTGATGTTAATTCTGATAATTATCCCGATCAATGGTTAATAAATGAAGAAGAGATATCCATTAATCGTACTGATGAAGGTATTGTTTTTAATAATATACGGGACGATGGAAACAAAGCGTTACTGCAGAGCAGAAATTTAAGTCTGCAGCCAAACAAAAAATACAGGATAGAAATAGAAACAGCTGGAGAATTACAGGATGACAGCAGTATACTATACAGAATAATTAGGGTAATGAACAGAGCTGAGAAATTTGAGATAAACGGTAATATGCTTTCAGGAGGTTTTGCTACACCAAAGGATTATACCGGTACGGATCCATGGCTGAGGATATATATTGAAGACAGTGTTAATATAAAAAGGG
>CAYYGK010000309.1:0-2724 GCA_964471145.1 uncultured Eubacteriales bacterium
TTTTAGCTCTTTGCATAAGAAGTTATCCGGTTCAGATGTTGCTTTTCGTTGTATTCTTAATGAAAAAAACATTTATATCCTGTTGCTTGATTTCCTTGTTTATCAAAATTTCTCTCTCGTCCCCCGGCAGCAGATCAAAATACTCATCTGAAAGGCAGACAGTTTCAGGCAGTTTAAAATGAATAGCATGTGCAAAAGCATCCGTCCTTATTTTTATCCTGGTGAAACCGCCTTTAAACTGATAATCAGTTACTACTGGTTCTGCCTCTGGAATATCCAGTTCTTTAAAAACTCCTGCCCTGAACAGGGCGGGCTTCAATCCTTCAACATCACCAACAGGGTTTATATAAAATGTTCCTTTTTTAAAATCATATTTCCCTTTTTCAAATTCTATTTGTATTTGTCTTGAAAACGGCTTCATAGTTATATTCCTGAAGCCAGTATTATTTTTTCTGCCTGCAAAATCAGTATATCCGTATTCCAATGTAACATTTACTTCCTTTTTTGTGTCGTTTACAAACAACCCTCTTAATACATTGTTTTTTTCTCTAATAATGATTTTTAAAGGCGAAAAAGCTCTTTTTACATAGTAATATGATATTTTTCTCAATAGATAATAATCTATAATCGACCATCCAGTTTCTCCCCAACAGTCATTATACATCCAGAACAGGCTTCCCCATGTTTTTTTGTTGAAGCGGATCGATTCAAGAGAATAACCCAGCATAAGGCCTTGACAAAGACCGGCATAAAGCAGGTAACTATCTATATCCAGATTTTCAATGCTTCTGTAATGTTTTTTTATCATAGCATCAACCGTGTTTTTTTCAAAAATATTATTATGGAGCTGCCATATCTGACCTTTTCTGTCCAATTTATGTTCTGCATGATATTTTATGATAGAAGGTTTTCTGCATGGGCCTATATGTCCATATTCAGATACAAACCTGGAAGTGACATTATCATACTCCTCAGGAGTTATTCTTTTTTCCATATCCTTGTGCATCATACATTCTTCCCAGTAGTGGCAGTCTCCAATCTCATAGTTGTTGAGCCTGTCTCCTCCATATGGGGAGCTGTTCCAGTATGGAACAGAAGGGCAGTTATTTTTTATTGTTTCTGGAGCAATATAGTTGTAGCAGGCAGCCCCACCGAAAAAAGGAGGTTTGCCAAATTCTTCAGTCTCACGAAAGAACTGCTCCTGATTTTCATTACCTCCGCACCACAGAACCAGTGAACAGTGATTTCTAAGCCTTTTGGTCTGGTAGTCCATTTCCTTTTGCACTTCTTTTCTGAACCATTCCAGATTATCAGGGTAAAGAGAGCATGCAAACATAAAATCCTGCCATACCATTATACCCAACTCATCACAAAGATTATAAAAAATGTCCTTTTCGTATATACCTCCACCCCATACTCTAAGCATATTAAAATTAGCCTCTTTAGCTTCGTTTAAAAGGATTGAATACTTTTCATCTGTAACTCTCGCATAAATGGAATCTGCCGGTATCCAATTAGCTCCCTTGCAGAATACCCTTACCGAATTTATTTTGAATGAAAAGTTATTTCCATAATCATCTGCCTTGCTGGTATCCAGTTCTACTGTTCTCACTCCAAATTTTATATCCTGATGAGAAACTGCCATGTCCCCACATCTGCATGAAACTTTTACAGTATATATATTCTGTTCTCCCATTCCATTAGGCCACCATAGCTTTGGATTGTTTATAGTCATTATTTCTTTTGAAAAATTGAGCCCTGATTTTAGCAGAACGTTCCATTCTTTTTGCACTGCAATTGTTTTCTCATGAAATATCTGTATTTTCAAGGTGCCTTCAATGGTTTCAAAAGGATGGATGTTTTCTGTTTCAATTTCTACTGATATTTTTGATATATTATCCGATATATACAGTGTATCGGCAAATACGGAATTTATACGGGCTGTACTGCCGTATTCCAGGTATACTCTTTTAACAATACCACAGGTTGCAATTCTTGGGCACCAGTCCCATCCAAATACATATTGGGGTTTCCGTAAAAAAATTCTTTTTCTTTCGCCTCTTTTTTGTTCAGGCTTGACTTTTGTATAGTTTTTAAGCTCAGAAAGATCCATGTTGCTGTAATACTCCTGCCCTGACGTAACTCTTACTATCAAAATATTTTTGCCTTGCTTTAAGTATTTCTTTACTTCACAAGCAAAAGGATAGAAGGAACTGTTATGATGACTTATATGGTAACCATTCAAAAAAATATCTGCCGCCGAATCAATAGACTCAAAAACAAGTCTTAAGCTGTCTTCCTCCAGTAAGCCGCCATTAAGGTTAAACTCCTTCTTAAACCACCATGATTTCCCCTCGGTCCACTCGCAGTCAAAACAATTCTCCCCTTCAACCGGCTCCTTTATTACTCCGTTTTTTATAAGGGGCATATGTATATCGCAGGGAATATCGGTCTCATACCAGCCTTCTTTTCTATTCATAACCCCTGGTAACATTTCCTTCTGCCAGGATAATTTTTCTCCTCTTACCAGCCAGTTTTTATTTAAACATATTTTCATAATACCATTCCTTGTATAAATATTCAGGACAAGTAATAGTCCTGGTTTTCAGTTATATAATGCCTTAATTATAATATAAGTATTTAACATTATCTCCGATTCATCTCCTTCCTCTGAAGGTAGGAGATGAATCGGAACTTGTGTTCTGTCGTAAAATATAGTATAAT
>CAYYGK010000310.1:0-2694 GCA_964471145.1 uncultured Eubacteriales bacterium
ACAGTCTCATACTTGTCACAAACTCATTCTCGACTGTGACAAGCTATGAGAACCAGACCAAAAAGGCCATAACCAACAGGTTCATACAGGAAGCAATGACCTCCTTTCTCAAGCAGAAGCTTGAGATATATTTCATTGAGAACAAAGAAGAAACAGATAAGATAATTGACCAGGTGCTTGTAAACAAGAGGAGCCGTGAGCAGGCGGAAAAGGCAAGGATAAACATCAGAAGGAAGCTCAGCGGAAGTGTGGACATCGGTAACAGGGTCAAGAAATTTGTGGACTGCCGTACAAAGGACAGGGACAAGAGAGAACTGTATATTGTTGAGGGTGATTCGGCACTTGGTGCGTGCAAGCTTGCAAGGGATGCACAGTTTCAGGCAATCATCCCCGTAAGGGGGAAGATATTAAACTGCCTCAAGGCATCATACGACAGCATCTTTAAGAATGACATAGTTGTGGACCTGTTGAAGGTCCTGGGATGCGGTGTGGAGATAAAATCAAGACACAGCAGGGATCTTAGCACCTTTGACATAGAAAGCCTTAGCTGGAGCAAGGTCATATTGTGTACTGATGCTGATGTTGACGGCTTCCAGATAAGGACACTGCTGCTTGCGATGCTTTACAGGCTGGTTCCCACGCTGTTGAGTGCAGGAAAGGTACATATAGCGGAATCCCCGCTGTATGAAGTCAACTCCGGAGGCAGGACATATTTTGCATACAGTGAAAACGAAAAGAATGATGTGCTGTCACGGCTGAAAAAGAAGTACACCTTACAGCGCTCCAAGGGTCTTGGTGAGAATGAACCCGAGATGATGTGGAGGACAACAATGAACCCTGAAACCAGGAGACTTATAAAGGTGATGCCGGGTGATCCTTTTGCCGGAAGCCGTATGTTCGACATGCTGCTGGGTGATAATCTGCAGGAAAGAAAGGACTTTATAGCTGAAAACGGACACAGGTACCTTGATGTGATAGATGTGGTATAAGAAGTCATGAATACAGGGGGAGAAATGGCCGTAAACAGACCAGTAGAACAGAACATTGATCAAACCCTTGAGCGCAACTACATGCCTTATGCAATGAGTGTCATTGTTTCAAGGGCGCTTCCTGAGATAGACGGTTTCAAACCGTCCCACAGGAAGCTGCTTTATATGATGTATAAAATGGGGCTTTTAAAGGGCTCCAGGAGCAAATCCGCTAATGTTGTAGGGCAGACAATGAAACTCAACCCCCATGGGGAGCTGGCCATATATGAGACGCTTGTAAGGCTGACACGGGGGAATGATGCACTGCTGCACCCTTTTATAGATTCGAAGGGCAATTTCGGCAAGCACTATTCAAGGGATATGCAGTATGCTGCTTCAAGGTACACCGAGGTCAGGCTGGATGCCATATGTGAAGAAATATTCAGGGATATAGATAAGGACACGGTTGATTTTACAGACAATTACGACAACACGATGAAAGAGCCTGTGCTTCTTCCAACCACATTCCCCGGCATACTTGTAAATGCAAACCAGGGCATAGCGGTAGGCATGGCAAACAGCATGTGCAGCTTTAATCTCACAGAGGTTTGCACAGCCGCAATAGAGTACATAAAGGACAGCAGCATCGACATGCCTGAGTATCTGAAAGCCCCTGACTTTTCAACAGGAGGCCAGCTTATATACAACAGGAGCGCCATGGAGAAAATCTATGAGACCGGGAGGGGCAGTTTCAAGCTCAGGGCAAAGTACAGGTATGACAAGAAGAACAGCTGTATAGAGATATATGAAATACCCTACTCTACCACCAGTGAAGCTATAATGGACTCAATAATAGAGCTGGTAAGGAAGAATAAGATAAAGGAGATTACCGATGTAAGGGACGAAACGGACCTTAAAGGCCTTAAGATAGCAATCGACTTAAGGAAGAATGCAGACCCTGATGATGTCATGAAAAGGCTTTACAGGTTTACACCGCTGCAGGACTCTTTCAGCTGCAATTTCAACATACTTGTGAACGGCCGCCCCAGGGTTATGGGAGTAGCCGGTATACTTGAAGAGTGGGTAAAGTTCAGGGTTGAATGCATAAAGAGACAGATAATGTTTGACATCTCCCGCAAGTCGGAGAAACTCCACCTTTTGAAAGGCCTGAAAAAGATACTGCTTGACATAGACCGGGCAATCAGCATTATAAGGGAGAGCGAGCACGAGAGTGATGTGATACCCAACCTTATGAAGGGCTTTGATATTGACAGAAAGCAGGCTGAGTTTATTGCGGAGATAAAGCTCCGGAACTTAAACAGGGAGTATATACTCAACAGGGTTGACGAGGTAAAAAGCCTGGGGGACGACATTAAAAAGCTTGAGGCTGCACATAAAAGTGAAAGAAAGATAAAGGGGATAATTACAAAGCAGCTGGAAGATGTCAGGAAGAAATACGGAAAAGACAGAAAAACTTCAATTACCGATGAGGAAAATGTTGAAGAGATAACCACCGAGCAGCTTGTACAGGACTATAACCTCAAGATATTCCTGACTGCCCAGAACTACCTGAAAAAGATACCGCTGGTATCGTTAAGGGGCAGTGCCGACCATAAACTCAAGGAGAACGACAGGATAGTACAGGAGGTTGAGACACACAACAAGGCGGAGTTTCTGCTGTTTGGCAACAGGCAGAAGGTATACAAGACAAGGATATTTGACCTTG
>CAYYGK010000311.1:0-2679 GCA_964471145.1 uncultured Eubacteriales bacterium
TACGAAATACTAAAGTACAGGCAGAAAATTTCCGGGCCTATACTTGATCGAATAGATATTCAGAAATATGTACAGCCTGTTGATTTTTTTGATTTGGCGGAAAAAAAGGAAGGCACATCCTCAAGTCAACTGAAGGAGAGAATAGAAAGAGCAAGAAAGATACAAAGATTCAGATACAGAAATATCAAAGGTGTCAATTGCAATGCCCAGTTAAGGCCAAAACACATCAAAGTGTTTTGTGCATTGGAAAAGGAATCAAAAGAAATTTTAAAAAAGGCTTATTACAGGTATGGATACAGTGCCAGAGCCTTTGACAAGTTTTTAAAGATTGCAAGGACTTTTGCGGATTTGGATGGCTCAACCGGAATAAGAAAAAAAGACATTGCAAATGTATTGCTTTCAAGGGATTTGGACAAGGAAAAAGCAAGACTGCTTACCGTTTAGAATGAGAAAGGGAATGTATGGTATACTGGATTTGGCTGACACAAATCAAAGGGACAGGCCCGGTAATTCAAAGAGCGTTGCTTAATAAATCAGTCACACCCCAAAACGTCTATAATTCTTCCTTTGAAGAGCTATTACAGTGTGAAGGTGTGGGGGAGAAAATTGCAAAAAGGATTGTAATGAAAAAAAGCCTGGATAAGGCACAAAGCATATTGAATCATGCAGACAGAGCGGGCATAAAAGTTCTTACAATGCAGAACCCTTTATATCCTGCTGAGGTTAAGAGCATAAAAGAAACCCCCATAGTATTGTATTACAGGGGGAACCTGGTTGCAAACAGTACAGGTGTGGCTATTGTAGGTTCCAGGAGATGCAGTGAGTATGGAAAGAGAGTTGCTAAAGATGCCGCAACATATCTGGCAAAGGAGAATATCTGCCTGGTAAGTGGTATGGCTAAGGGGATTGACAGTTATGCGCATACGGCTGCTATTAAGGCAGGGGGATACACTATAGCTGTACTGGGACACGGATTGGATATTTGTTATCCGGCTGAGCACAGGGAGCTTATGGAAGGAATTATGGAGAAAGGGGCTGTTGTTTCCGAGTACCCTCCAGGAGTTAAACCGGAACCAATGCATTTTCCAAAAAGGAATCTGTTGATCAGCTGCTGGTCACACAAAATACTGGTTGTGGAGGCCGGAGAAAGAAGCGGTGCACTGTTAACCGCCAATTATGGCAGTAGGTATGGAAGATGCATATTGGCAGTACCGGACAATATTTACCGGAAAGAAAGTATTGGAAGCAATAGATTAATCAAGAACGGGTCCATTCCCTACCTCTGTGAAAAGCAACTGCTAATAGACAAGCGATATAAGATGAAGAAGAAACCGCTGGAAAAAGAAAACTGCAGGAAAAGTGTCTTTGATGACATGGATATGATAGAAGAGTCTGTAATAAAAACATTGAAAACCAATGGTCCAGGAACAGTGGATGATTTAAGTACTATTATGAAAATGGACAAGATGAAGCTGCTTGAGAGGATAAGCATGATGGAACTGGAAGGGAAAATAATTCTAAAGGGGGCAGTGGCAAAGCTGCCTTAAAAAAGATGCCGCAGCCAAGCCTTGCATCACATTAAAATCTCGGGTATTATCCTTTTTCTGCACTGAAACAGGGCAAAAATTAGCCGAAGCCCCTGCAAACAGTGGGGTTTCGGCCTTAATACAAAGTCAAAAAGTTGTAGGGGAACTGCTCATTTTTTGGTGCCCCCCAAAATTTTTTTAATCTCTCCCAGCCGCAGCCTTTTAAGTGTAAAATCAATGGCAAAAGCTTCACCAACTGCGTCGGATATTTCGCTTCTGTAGTCAAATATATACAGATTTCTATCTTCGAGGGAGCAGGAGATCCTCCTGAGGCAATCTATGATGGCGGCAGTCGAGTATTTTCTCTTCATTATCTTTTGAATAACCCTGATAACTGTTAGTGCGATAAAACATGTTAGGAAGTGGGCATCGATATAATCCTCAATTCTCACATAAACAGGACGGGTTTTAAGTTCGCTCTTAGTGATTTTTGCTTCCAGTTATCTATACTTCCAGTGCAAAAAAGTATTTTAATTTGTTTTATTTAAATGTAACATCATTAGTGTTATATTTAAAGTTGTTTACCATTTGTTAATAAGACATTGTTTTAAATGTCCGACAACATTGACAGATCTGATATGCTTCATTTTTGGGTTGATTTAAGACCATACTCATCTACTTATTCGGTTCCCTGTGCCCTGTCATTTCCTTATTAACCCAGTCTTCCTCTACATAAACCATTCCTTTTCTTCCTGTCACCTTTCTGTTAGCACCGGCCTTAAATAAATTATAGTTTAAAGGTCCATAGCATAATGTTTCAGACCTGTATCTTTTCTGTCCTGGATTCCAATGATCAATAATCATTTCAACAGGTATCTTGCAGCCCCATATACAAGTAAAGCATTTGCTCTCATAGGTTCTTGCTGCAAGCTTCCTGCATCCTCTGGCCCTGTATGTTTCAAGATCTGGCGAAATGGTTTGCCAAGGTGGGCCTTTATTGAATACTTCACCTTGTGATAACTTCTTAAGTTTTGACACTCTATAGAATTCAACCGTCTCCATTCTGCTGTCGGAAACTGGCTCACAATCACCACTTATCATAGCGGCGGACACAGTCCCGGCGGTGTAGGTTGAAAACCGATAGACCGGGTAC
>CAYYGK010000312.1:0-2648 GCA_964471145.1 uncultured Eubacteriales bacterium
TATACAGCTCATTATCAGAGTTATACAGGTAACTTGTGTTCTGGTTTGCACAGTTTACAACAGAGTTCAGGTTGCCCCTGGAATCATAGCCGTAGCTTGTGCCGAACTCATCCCTGTAAAGCTGTATTCCATCATAGAATGCCTCATTCCTGTTCTGGGTGTAGTATATATACATCTCTATATATGTATAGTCTATTTCTGCCACTATGCCTTTGGTAATATACTGCCAGTCTGTAGTATCCTTGTCAAACTCCAGCGCTTCCCACTGGGTTTGCTGTGAGTTTCTTAATTTTATATACATGCCGAATTCTTTATACCCGGCATTAGCAGCATATGCCTTTCCCCAACCTCCTGCAGTAAACACATCCCCTTCATTTCCTTCAACCTTTATAATCTGATGTATTTGCTTGTTTGAATCAGGATTAACACATCCGTTCATCCTAATGCACTCAGGGGAGAAGTCTGCCGGGTGGTCCTCATGTGTCACTGTAAGGACATGGTCATCATCCTTCTGTGAGCTTCCATATGAATAGTACCAGTAGTCGGGCGTGTTGTAGCCCCCATCTGGGGTGTAATAGCTGAAGTCTGCGTTTTCAACCAGGTTGTACCTGTTTGCAACAGGCCCGTTTTCAAGCTGTATGCAGTCAAAGTAAGCCTCCCCGGTCTCCTCCTTTATTCCCGCAGCAAGGGTAACAGTCCCGGAGGTTGCATCCGCCGGAACTGTAAATGATGTCTCATATCTTTTCCAGTCCAGGCTTCCGTTTACAGCTTCTGATTCTGCCCTTTCCTGCTGGCCCGAACCGTTCATGTATTCTGCAAACAGAAGTGCACCGCCGTCATTTCCGCCTGTAATGCCGTCTGTCTTTACATACCCCGACAGGGTATATGTCCTCCCCTTTTCAAGGGTGACAGACTGGCTGTGGTAGTGCATCCCCTGTGTATTGGTCTTGTAGACCCTCAATGACTTTTCACCGTGGTAATGCTCATTTGTGCTGTATGTGCAGTTCCCCTGCGAACCGGATTTTAATCCCTGCTCCCATCCGCACCCGGTTTCGGCATTGTGGTTTTCAAGGTAGTTCAGCACTGTCCTCTGGAGCTTGGATGCATTGGCTATCCTGTTGTTTATGTTTGTGTCCCTGTTGTACTTTAAAAACCTTGCGTTGCCTTCAGGGTCCCTTATGTTTATGGTGTTGCCGTAGCTGTTGAACTGATACCTGTATTCCCTCTGTTCCAGGTCCTTTACCGTAGTAGACATGTAATCATATATGAATTCCAGTTCCCTGCCGTCTGTTCCGTCCTGGTTGTACTCCAGTACCTTCCTTACCCTGTAAGGACTCTCGGAGTAATACTGGTATTCTATAGTATAGCCGTCATTGTTTATTACCTTCTTGAGCTTGTTGTTTGAAGCGTATGTATATTCTGTGTATTTCCCGTCAGGGTAGGTTATTTTCATAAGCTTGTTATTTGCATACTCAAATGTTGTTGTCCGTAAAGCAGGGTCTTTTATGCTGACAAGCTTGCCCCCGGAGTAGCTCATCTGTGTTGTCCTGCCTGCACCGTCAACTATGCTGGTGATCTTTTTACCACCATAGTTTATTGTAAGTGTATTGCCGTTGTTGTCCTTTATGTACCTCATCCTGCCTGTGGTCTGGTAGTCTGTTGCCGTAAAGTGCATCTCATTGTAGTTGCTGTCGGTTATTACGCATGTGTCATCACTGTTTCTTACAAGCTCAAGGTTTAGCCCCGATTCGTCCATGTACTTTCCGCTTGTATATTTAAAGTAGTGCCTTGTGCCGTCCCCGTCTGTGTATATGTAGTACACTTCACCGTCAATTGACTGCTTCTCCAGTGTACGGAACAGGTTGAATTTCCAGCCCCTCCCCAGTTTAACATCAGTCGACCTGTCATTTATGTTGTATACATGGTTTAAAGTGACCGGCAGCCTGCTGCCGCTCATATTAAGGTCATTGTGCACAAGTGTAAGGCTTCCGGTGAAGTTGTTCACATACCCTGTGCCTGCACGCCCCGCCTGTTGTGAGTGATATGTCCAGTAGCTCTCAATACCCGAGTTGTCCACATAGAATATGGACACTACGGGTGAATACGCCCCGCCGGGGTCGCATTCAGATGAAGCATAATAACACTGGTCATCCTCATCGTGCTGTACTATCATAAGGCCGTAGTTGTCATCTCCGGTATACCAGTTCTTCACCATCCTGGTTATGTCATAGCTGCGAAGCTCTTGCCCGTCGAATTCTTCCTCATATGTACAGTACTCTACTACCGGGTCATAGTCCGGCCTGTTGTACCAGTTAAGGGTGTATTCATCCCATGATTCGGTTACCCTGTGGATGTTGATCTCGCAGTAGTCGTTATGTGGATCATTGTTGATTATCGGGTTACATAAAGTAAGATACATGTTAAGGTTTGCCCCTGTAACAGTATCTTCTGTCTCCATCTGGGGCAAGGGGAAGGAGATGAAAGTCCTGTGTTCATAATTTCCTTTGTATACCCCAAGGATACCTGAACTCCCATAATTGGTATATGAGTTTGAATATATGTAGGTGTCCTTTACATCATCAGGGTCATCGCTTGAGCTTATCCATGGGTCAATTTTTACAGGGTATGCCCTGTCCTTTTCATTTAAC
>CAYYGK010000313.1:0-2615 GCA_964471145.1 uncultured Eubacteriales bacterium
AGTTGTTTCCTTGCCAAATATTATATCTCCGGCACTAAGATCAATCAATTCCTGTGCCCGGGCACCGGAGTCATATAAAAGCAGAAGAAGCGCAAGATCCCTGCGCCCGTGTTTGTAAAGAGTATTCGGCATTTTGAACAATAATGTAGTTTCTTCCACAGTCAGGTATGTAGGTGGCATTGTTACAGTCTTCTTTTCCTGTATCTCAAGAATATCCCGGCAAAGCGCTGTCTGTTCCACAACTTCTGTTTGAATAAATAGAAATAGAGCATGCATCGCAGCAAGTCTAAGATTTCTTGTAGATATGGAGTTATGCCTTTCCGTCTCAAGCCACAGGCAAAAGTCAACAATAAGAGATTTGTTTATTTTTGCGAATGTCAGCTTGTCTTGACGAATATGTCTTACAGTTTTGCAATATTCGTAGAAAAGCATTAAACTATAACTGTAAGAGCAAATGGTGTTTTTACTCAACCCTTTCTGGAGAGGAAGATATTTAAGAAAGAAAATGTGAACACAATCAGCAAAATTAGGTCTATTCATCAAATACCACCTCCGGGACTGCGCTGGTTATTACAGACCGGCTTGCCTTGACAATATCGCAGAAATGAAATTCGGGCAGATGCAGATATCTCTCTGTATCATGCATGTTTGTATGCCCAGCATATGCCGCAATTAAAGGAACAGCAATATATACATCCATTCCTTCCACATTAATCAGTTTGTCCAAGGCATGACCTATATGGGCATGGCGAAGGTCATGGACTCTGGGCAACCTTCCATTAGCAAGGCGGGGAATACCGGCTTCTTCAAACAGTTTATGAAATCGTACTTGAAGGGTAAACCCATGAAAACATCCTCCATCAGGTGAAGGGAAAAAGAAGCCCTGACTTTTTGGAGTGATACCCATAGTCCGGGCATATTTCTTGCAATAATCTGTCATGGATTTGGACATGGGAACATATCTGCTGGTATTATTTTTTGACTTCTCAATGAGTAGAATTCCTTCATCCAGATTTACATTACTAATTTTAAGTTTTCTTGCTTCAGCAGATCTAAGACCGCACCCATACATTATCCTGATTATCGCCGGATATACAATGTGCCCCCGTGGAGAATAGTTGCTTGGAACTATTCCATCGGCAGCCTTGATTATTGCCAATATCTGATCGTGACTGAAAAGGTATGGTCTGAAGTCATATTTGTATTGAGGCATACTATTTTTAGGGTAAACATAAGCCTCAAATCCCATGGTTGATATGAAGATTGCAAACTGGCGAATAAAACATATCCTTTTGGCTTGTGTCGCCTGGGATTCTCCCGACCGCCTTGCTGCCAGCATTTCAACCGTTTCTCTGGTCAAGATAGGAGTGTGTAGATCCATTGTATTAAGAAGCCTGCATGCATTGAGAAGATTATACTGATTACTGCGTGGGTACTTCTGTCCCATTCCCCGCTTGTATTTTATGAACTTCTGACAAAGGTTTGTGAATATACCCTCGCTTAGAGTAACATCATATTCTTTTTCATACATTAGTTGGCACCTCCAATGCTACAAGTCTGAGCCTGGAAATATCCATGCGTATGTATTCCTTTGTGACATTGGCGAACTTATGCCCCAATGCCTCGGATACAACAATGATCGGGGCACCTTCATTCATAAGTCTGGTAGCCAGTCCGTGCCGACAGCAATGTAAACCGTGGTGCCTGCCTTCAGTTGAAACTCCGGCCAGGTTAATGTACTTGTTTATCCGTTCATAAAATACGGATGATTCACCATAAGGTTTGTATCCTGCGTTCCCGGGATTTTATACCTATGATTCGCAAAAACCCCTATAAATAAGGTTAAATAAGGCAAGAACAGCTTGACATTCCATAGTCATAGGTATAAAATATACCTATAGGGGGGGGGTGTAAATGGCCAGAGGAACTCAAATGATAAATGGAATCCAGTATGTCTACGAATACGATTCAACCTGGAACAAGGAAAAAAAGTACGGTACACATAAACGCAACTACATAGGGAAAATGGTCAATGGCGTTTTTGTCCCGAACAAAAAATTCAAACTGCAAAAAGAACTTGAACAGAGCAAAAAACGTGGTCCGGTGGCGGTTAACGAGTGTAAGCGCAATTTCTACGGTACAACTTACCTTTTTGATGCGATTGGAGAAAAGCTGGGAGTCACCTCGGATCTTAAAAAGTGTTTCCCGGAAACCTACCGAAAGATTCTTTCTATTGCCTACTATCTTATTATGGAAGACCGTAATCCGCTTAGCCGCTTTCCGAAATGGGCTCGAACACATTCGCATCCATTCAGGATGAATATCTCTTCGCAGCGTAGCAGTGAACTTTTTTATTCAATTGAAGAAAATGCAAAGAAAGAGTTTTTTCAGCTACAGTGTTCACGCAGACTGGAGAAAGAATATTTAGCTTACGACATTACTTCTGTATCGTCGTATTCGAAACTTTTAAAACAGGTCAAGTATGGTAACAACAAAGACCATGAGCACTTACCGCAAATCAATTTAGCTTTGGTTTATGCGCAGCAGTCACGCCTGCCAGTATGCTATCGCAAGCTTCCAGGCAATATTAGTGATGTAACCACAGTCAAAAAGTT
>CAYYGK010000314.1:0-2536 GCA_964471145.1 uncultured Eubacteriales bacterium
CTGCCGACCTTTACACTGTTAATGGGTCTACTCTTTCCATGTCAAGAGTGGGAACCCTTAAAGTGTCCGGCAAACCCCTTTTTGACAGGCATAACAACATGTATTTCCAGGAAGAAGCTCTTGGAGATATAATGAAGTACAACCTCTCAACAGGCGAACAGGTTTGCATTGCTGTAGCCGACCCGCCGTCTGACCTCTTTAAAATGTTTAGTGTTTTAAGAAACGGCTGCTTATTGTACATGAACTATTTTGACAAAAGTTTTTTCATGTATGACCCTGTTACCGGAAGCACCGAATGTATACTTGGTGCTGCCGGAGCCGATATTAACAGGAACGTGCCTTTCTACCCATACACTGCAAGGGTTTTAACCCCCTTGCTCCCTTCTTTTTCTTCCGCAGAATACAGCAGTGCTTACGATAATTTTCATGTTGTAATGAGCAATTCGGAATTTACGGATATAGACCCGGTTCCGCAGGATTTGATAGTGTCCCTGCTTAACAGCAGAGTTGACTTTTCATGTATTGGCAGTTCCTCTAACCGTACTCAGGCAGAGGACATAATACAAAGAATAGATGGTTCCGGCACCTATATCAGCGGTGCTGATCTTAATGATGCCATAAATTCCCTTTCGACTCATATCTTAAATAAACTCAATACCGGCCAGCAAGTGATTGAAGACAGCATACTGGTTGGACAGGAGCTCGAGATACAGACATTTTACAGTGATTATGAAAATGATGATATTCTCGCCTCACACTGGAACTATGTCCACTACCCCCATTACTTTGACAACAGCCCTGGGCGTATTCCGGATTCCGGACAGAACCGCACATCACCATATACCGTATTTGATTTGCCCGGGCTTTATTCAACTCTGTTCCAGTACTGTGACGATGCTAAGCCTGACAGCAGATTTCCGGACTTTGACAAATGGAGTTCTGATGCAAGGCTCAACCTGTATGTTGACAGAGCCCCTGTCTGCGATTTTGACACCTATACAGTAGCTAACGGATCTCTTTACGATATTTTTGCGTTCAATACATCATATGACCCGGACCACACTTCCCGGGAAGACAGAGGAATTATTGAATCTGAATTCCAGCACAGGCGCATGGATGACCCTGTCTGGGCTGATGGTTTTCCACAAGGACTCCACAGTGGTGAGCAGGTACTTGTACGGCTCACAGTCAGAGACCTTGAGGGTCACACAAGCCAAAAAGTAGATTCTGTATATCCCTCCGTATATGGCAGTGCTGTAGCATATTTTGAGGTGACTCCTAACCCCGCTGCCGTTTACGAATCTATTCAAATAACAGACTTATCCTTCTGTCCTGGTGGAGGCAATATAAATTTAAGGCACTGGGTTATTGAGGATATGTCAGGAAGTACACTTTACTATGGTTTTAATAGTATCCCTGACATTACATCATATGGTGTTGGTGAATATATCGTCAAACTCAGGGTTACAAGCAGTATATATCCCTGGTACAGTGATTTTTTTGAGCAAAAAGTAACAATACTGCCGGACACTGTACCACCGGATATTGTATTGAACCCTCCAGAAAGGGATTTTGATAATACGGACGTGTCTGTAACCATAACTGCTGCTGACAACTATTCAGGAATAGACAATATAAGGTATATATGGGTACAGGATACTTGCATACCTACATCCGGATGGAGTACTACATCAAACAGTATTGTATCTACTGCCCTGTCTCAGGAAGGCATATGGTTCCTTCATGCAGAAGCTACAGACGGGGCGGGAAATTCTGAATATGTGTGTGGTGGTCCGTACAAAATTGATAAAACCCAACCCTCAAGTGAAACCAAATATATTGGGGGAGCTTCATACGTTGATGGAAATGATATCTGGACACGTAAGGATGATGTTTTAACCTTTAGTGTAAACGGAACCGATAATACCGGGATGTTCAGGGTTTATCTTCTTGCCAGGGACTATAGTACTAATCCCGGCAGGCAGCACAGGAACAGCGGTACATGGTATAACCACAACAACCATTCAAAGGTGTGTTTCGTGGATTCATATGATGTTATCAATAACATAAAAACTCTTGAAGTGAAATTTGAATTGGGTATTCAAACCGATGAAGACCTGTGTTTCAGAATGGAAGGCATATGTGATGACATGTGGGGCAATAGAAACGGCTGGAATGACAGCGGCCTGAGATTAAAGACTGACAATACAAAGCCTTCAGGTTCCATAACTGCTGACAATACCGGATGGACTTCCAGCAATGTTGTGTTGGAATTTAGCACATCAGATCACCAAAGCGGCATAAAGCATATTATCAGGCCTGACGGGTCTTACGTGTGGGGAACACAGGCTCTATATACAGTTAAAAGCAATGGTACATATGAGTTTACCGCCACAGATAACGTTGGTAATACAGAAGTATTTTCATACAATGTAACCAATATTGACAGGACACCGCCTGAAGGCAGTTACAATCTTTCTCCATCTTGCTGGACAACAGGCAGTGTAAGCATCAGCTTTTCCGCATGGGATGTATT
>CAYYGK010000315.1:0-2523 GCA_964471145.1 uncultured Eubacteriales bacterium
ATAATAAATTATATGAATTTTTATCAGGAGAAAAGCAAATAAATCAAAAGGATGCACTTTCTCTAAACAAAATTATAGCTAAAGCATTTAGAATTGCCGGTTATGATTATGTAACACTATTCAGCCCCAGTTTTTCATTCCCGGATAACAGAAAGTCTTATCACGATAAAACTACTATATCAATAAACGAAGGGTCTGTTATTAGAGACAAAAAGAGCTTTTTTGACTATCCATGGCCTGACCCTGATAAGGCTGATTACTTTTTTCTTGAAGACATAGAGAAGGAACTTCCGCAGGGCATGAAGGTTATTGTATTTGGTCCTGGAGGAGTGCTGGAAAATGCTATAAAGCTTGTGGGCTATGAGAATTTATGTTATATGACCGTTGATGAACCGGATCTTGCAAATCATATATTTGAGGCTATTGGTTCGCGATTAGTACGTTTTTATCAAATATGTGCTTCTTATTCAACAGTGGGAGCCCTTATATCAAATGACGACTGGGGCTTTAATACACAAACCATGTTCTCAGTATCTGATATGCGGCATTTTATTTTTCCATGGCACAGAAAAATAGCTCAGGCTATACATTATACTGGAAAGCCTGCTATATTGCACTCCTGTGGAAATCTGGAAAATGTTATGAATGATGTTATTCATGATTTGAAATTTGATGGCAAACACTCCTATGAAGACAGTATATTACCTGTTGAAGAGGCATATGACAAATGGGGAGATGAAATTGCTGTCCTGGGCGGAATAGACCTTGATTTCCTTTGCTGCGCTGAACCAGATGAAATATATAAACGTTCAGTTTCCATGCTTGAAAAAACAGCTGGCAAAGGTGGATATGCATTAGGCTCAGGAAACAGTATTCCTGAATATGTACCCATGGAAAACTATTTCGCAATGATTTCAGCTGTTTATGAAGAAGGCATTATATTATAGTGGTTAACAGCTATGAAATTTATGGAACAGAATAGTATGAAGTTATGTTTAGTACACTTGGGTGCCCTGATTGCCGAACTGCATTATATATTGAACCGGCAGAAGATTTGAAGTGCAGATTGAAACACATGATAATGAAATTGCCGTGATTGCAGCCCTGGGCACTGCTGTGTTATAATGGCAGCATATCAAATGACAGGAGCATATGGGTTTGTTTATTGAGGCTATAATAGAAAAACTAAGTAAAAACAGATTTTTGGGGGACATGCTCACCAGGCAGTCCATAGGGCAGTTTAAGAGGTACCTTATAACTGGTTTTTTAAGCTTTGGAATTGAATATGCACTGTTCAACCTGCTGTTCCAGGTGACAGGCCTGTGGTACATCTGGGCCAGCACCATAGCACTTTCAGTAGTATTCTGGTTTAACTTCCTTATGAACAGGCTGTGGTCATTCAAGTCAAAGACAAGCCTCAAGGTACAGCGTTGAAGAATAAGAATTTTTCGAGATAATATAAGTTAAATCTTATCATTATGTGCTATATATGGCTTTAAAAATGGCATACAGACACCAAAGCTATGTGGAATACGGCCCGGAAGTCATAATACTTCTGGTAATACTGAAAAATATATGCAACCTAAAAAGCATGAGAAGTATGACAGAAAGTTTTAATAAGGAAGAATGTATTGACAATATAAAGAAAATAACAGGAGTAGAAGATCTGAATGAACCACCCCATTATGATACTGTAAATACATCCAGTTGTCGAGTAGACATATCTAAATCTCATCCTTTCGTTAATAAATTTCAATCCATTAACGTGAGAGACTTACTATGTCCCTCACAGAACCGGACTTGAAGTTTTCCCTCATCCGGCTCTTCACCAATACTCGCTTACACATTACCACCAAAGATATAGATATTGTGCCTGATAGTCGGTTTGGGTAGTGGAAACTGTTTTAGGTATTCCGTGAACTGAGCCCATGTCATACTTCTTTTCTGGCTACGTCTGTTTATCCACTTATATGCCAATTTACAGCTTCTCTTATAGAATTTCTGCATACTGGAAAAGTTTCCGCTAATGCCATAGTATTCATAGTGCCCTCTCAGTTTAGCCTCCAACACTTTCCACCAGTCCTTTAATTCAACCATGTTTCTTACCGACTTCATCCATACGTTCATTTCCTTGAGTTTCATATTAAACTTCTTGCCTTTGGTTTTTCGACCAACTTTGAAGTTTCCCTTACGTGACTTATCACAATAGTGGGTGAATCCCAGAAAATCGAATGTATCCGGTTTCCTGCCCTGTCTTTCCGCATTTTCCCTGGCATACCTTCCAAATTCAATTCGTCTTGTTTTCTCTTTTGAAAGATCAAGCCCAAACTTGTTAAGCCTTTCTTCAAGCAGTTCCAGTACTTTTTCCGCCTCATCCTTGTATTGTACCAGTATGACAAAATCATCACAGTACCGTACCAATTCAATGAACCCTTGCATTTCTCCTTTGACAACCTTTTCAATCCAAAGGTCAAGTACATAGTGGAGATAGATATTGCTAAGGGTTGGCGAAATTATCCCGCC
>CAYYGK010000316.1:0-2517 GCA_964471145.1 uncultured Eubacteriales bacterium
CCCATTGGTATACAGACAAAAGACCTGATACAGCTTTTGTTTCCGCCGAATCAGGTCTCTTTTTCTTATGTCAAAAAAATTCCTTTCTATTTCATTACCCCGCCCCATTCCACGACGGCAAATCCATCCCTTTTTATACGTGTAGCACAGGCAGGCTTTATATGCCTCCCGTCATCCTCAATTATATAGAACCATATGCGGTATATGTTGTCGGGCTGCTCAGACAGCACCAGCGGCATTATACTGTCCACCGTATCAGTCTCCTGAGGTAAAAAGATGTACTTCTTTCCATCATCAAGCTTTTGTTGCCAGTACTCAATGAAATCTATGGTCTCTTTTTCACTGAATGAGTATTCCTTCATTATCCTGGTCATATCCTCAGCCAGCGAGTGTGAGCTTACTCTGAAACCTTCGGCCTTTTGAAAGCCGGTGTCTGGTACCATTGCCTCATAGAAAAGGAAGTCTTCACTGGCGTTGAGGCTTCCGCTGCGGACATCCGCAGTCCATCCCGCTTTAGGATATTCCGGGTCTGAAGCGGTAATAAGATGTGACGGAAATAGTTTTACCTTGACAGTCATATCTTCATCTGAGTAAAGGTATATGTTTGGCTTGTAAACAGGAATCCCCGTGGACGGATCGGGTATTTCCCTTCTCAAACCCGGGTACAGGTCAAATCCCAGCTCCTCTTTTATTATATCAAGCCCCTCTTTCATGCCCGGCCTTTGCAGCGGGGCAAAAACCAGCTTTTTCTTGCCTTTGACGAAATCAACAGCGTTATTGAATGACCTTCTCACATACCTTGAGGCATTCCTGTACGTCTCTGAATTGAACGCAACACGGGCAAGCCCTACTCCTATCTTCTTTATGACAAACCCTGTACCTACTGCTGCAGCTGCAGCCGCTAATCCAGTACCCCAGGCAGGTGCGGTAAACAATGCAACCCCTGCTGCCCCTACTGAATACCATCCCATGCCCACATCAACAGCAAGAAGGGTTTTATCTATTCCCTTTTCAAACATGGTCTCATGTTTGGATGTCTCTGTAAAAAACTTGTAAGTGTCGGTGCCGGTGTTGTACACATTGAGAACCTGCCCTCCCAGTCTCAGCCCGTTGCTGAGTTTGGTCAGCCTGTTGCCGTATTTTACCAGGAACGCCGCTCTTTCGGGCCTGTATTTTACAACATTTGCCCCCTGTCCGGCAGTTCTGTAGATACTACCTGCACTCTCCCCCCAGTCAGACAGGCTTCCTATTGCAAAATTGTCATATGTGTTGTCGACTATGAATCCTCCGAAATCGCTCTCTATGCCGAACAGCTCCGCTACTGCCCCGGCCTCTACATTCCTTTGGCTGTTCGGAATTAGTACCGCAGTCATACATAATGCAACAGCAAGTGCAACAATGGAAGAAATCCTCTTCTTCATCAGTTCACACCTCCATAGTTCTCTATTTCATCAATATACTTGTTTGCTTCTTCCTCAATACCCTTAGGCGGTGATAGTTTAAGTACTTGCTCAAATGCATTTTTGGCTTCTTCGTATGCCATAACATCAAAGAAGCACTGTCCCAGATAATACTGTACCTCAAATGAATCCGGCGCCAGCCACCTGGCCTCCCTTAAATGATATATTGCTTTGGGGTAATTTCCAAGTTCCCTGCACAATATACCGGCATATATCCTGGCTCTCAGAATCCTGGGGTTTAAATCCAGTATCCCCTCAAAGGTTGACAGTGCTCTGTTGAAGTCCTTGCTGTGGTACTGCGCCAGAGCAATATTAAACAGTATGTTTGCATCATACGGATTCTTTTTTACAGCACTGTTCAAACTGTTTATCGCCTTGTTGTAGTTTTGCATATTCAGATAGAGTATGCCCTGTGCCAGGTTTACCTGGTAATCTCCTGGACTTGTCTTTTCTGCTTCCTCCAGGACCTTTTGGGCTTTTTCAAACTTCTGCTGTCCTATATATTTTATCCCCCTGTTGTATGCGGAAGCTGCGTTTTTTTCCTCCCCGAAGGGATTTATCAACGCCCCTGAAAGGACAAATACCGCCAGAAGGACTATGGAAACAGCCATAACCAGCTTTTTGCTTTTTAAAATGTTCCCCACAAATGAAGATGTAAAGGGAGCATTCACAGCCAGAAACAACACTGAAACAACAACAAAAACTATATTAAGCAGTCCGGTTCCGTAAACAAGAAGCTGCATCACAGAACCCACAAGAAGCAGTATTCCTATTCCCCACATATTATCGTCCCCCTTTCTTAAGCTCATTTGCAAGAGTTCTAACCTCTCCCTCAGCATGTACAGTCATCCCGTACGGGTCAACACGGTGGTCCTCGTACGGAAGCAGCAGAAGCACTCTTCTGAATGCTCTCAGCGCTTCCTCTTTCATATCTGCTTTCTTATAGCAGTGTGCAAGTGCAAAGTATGCTTCAACGTGATCGGGGACTATTTGAATTGACCTTAAATAATAGTCTATCGCTTTGTCAAAATCATTTGTCTGGCTTCTAACCTGTTTC
>CAYYGK010000317.1:0-2459 GCA_964471145.1 uncultured Eubacteriales bacterium
GGGGTTTCGTTACCTGTTGTCAGGTAAAGTTTGTCAAGATAAAATCCATCTTCTCTGCCCCAAATATTCAGTTCGTGATAGCCTGCAGAAATGCCAGTTATTGTTCCTGTGTTCTCCCAGGAAAATGAACCTGGCTCGGAAAAATAGTCAGTATAGCTGTAACTGTTGTCAAGCCCTAAATGTAATGAATCTTCAGCAGTATCATATGCATTGAACAGAAGCCATATTTTATAATCTCCTGAAGTACTGAAGTTTATTTTAAATGTCAACTCAGGGTTGTCACTTTCCAGTGTTCCGGTATCACTCCAGAAACCACCATTATCGGGTGAACATTCCAACGCATTGCCGGATAGTCCGGTAACTGATGTCCAATTGTGACTGCTTCTTGATGTCCTGTATGCATAAGCTGAGTCTTCAAGTGCACTTTCGGCCTCTATACAAACCACACCGTTAGATTCAATAAATGCTCCATCACCTCCGGGTGTAGGTGTCGGTGTCGGTGTGGGTGTAGCTGCTCCATAACTGTTATACAGGTCAGATATTTGGCTGTCCGTTAATGCACTGTTATATATCCTGACTTCGTCAATGAGCCCATCTACTTCATAACCTGATGTTTTATGCTTCCCCACAAGCAATCCTCCTGTTTCAGAAGCAGCTGTTCCCGCACCTGAACCATCCGACTGACCATTGATATATAGTTTTGTGTTACTCCCATCAAAAGTTACTGCGACATGATACCATGTGCCTGTCTGAATGACAGTTGTCGATAGTACTGCAGAGCCGCCTATATATGAGGATAGAACACCATTTGAATCGTTTCTTCTGTATAACCATGAACGGCCATTGGTACCATCTTGCTGAAGTATGGTCTCAAAACCTGTCGTATCAGCTGTATCCAGCTTTATCCATGCTGCTGCTGTAAGATCCGAATTTGCAGGATTCAAAATGTACGGCAGACTCACGTAATCATCTATACCGTCAAAATTCAAAGCTCCGTTATCCTTGCCTCCTGTGTCCCATGATGCGCCATATACTGTTCCATCATTGTTGTAACCGCTTGTATCATTTGCTTCGGTACCGCTTGTTTCATCAAACTTCCATTCACCTGCCAGTGTGTCTGATGGTGCTGGAGTGGGTGATGGTGTTGGTGTTGGTCCAGGAGTTGATGTACTGATTGAAATGTATTCATATGCTCCGACATCAGGGATGCTGTCTCTTGTATTATTGGCATAATCTTTAGCTGGTGCTCCGCTTGTACGTCCTTCATCTATACACGGGCTGTTTGACTGCAGTGTCAGGTCACCGTTATCTGCATCTGTCCACAAGGGGTCTGTATTTGTTACATTACCACTGTTGACATATATCCTGTCCATAAAATCCTGAGATATTCCAGGCCAGTCTGGATTTGAAACTTCTACACTGAAGAGCCTACCATTAACAATATTATTATAAATATCAAGTCTTCTGGGAAGCCCGTATGATGAACTGGTTGTGTACCAGTCATAGAAAACCCCGGCTCCTGTCTTATTCACCAGGTCATTATCTTCATTATAGAATTTTTTTCCTGATGGGTCTTCAAATACGTTATTTTGCACAAGTACTGTCGGTTGATCAGTGTCAGTGGTTTTGGTATAAAAAGCAATATGTCCGCCATAATTTTCATTAACACCATAAAAGGTGTTGTTAATGATTTTATGCGTATAAGTACCGCTGAATGAGCCTCCACTGTAACCATCAGCTCTTATTGCATTTCCTGCAGGATGTTCACCAAACAAACAGTTTTCCACTACATGTTCTGCACCTCTCATGTAAATGTGGTGCTCATGATGCCACAGGTGGTTTCCACCCTTGCTTGAACCACCAGTTCTTCCATTTTTATGGAAAAGGCAGCGTGAAATATTAAATCTTCTGGTTTTGTCATTTGTATAAATTGCCATAACCCATGTTTCGCCTGTAGTATGTAGAGTCCTGTAGCCATTCAAGGTGAATTCACAGTCAACTACATTAATATCTGCAGCATAGGGAGAACCTCTAAGGGCATGTCCGCCAAGTGATTCGGTTCCAAATCTCTTTAGAACAAGACCGTCAAAAAGTATGTGGTGTTGATTGTCACCTACAGTAAACCCCCTGGAAGTAGTGTGTTCTCCGTCAATGACAGCTTGTCTTCTATTCTGGGCCTTTACAGTAATCCAATTCGTGGAGGTACCCGATATACTATCAATCATCCAGAACTGATTACTGCTGTCACCATTATTTGCCGCAGTATATGTTCCATCCATTACTACCAGGGTGTCACCAGGCTGTGCAACACTCTCGAACTTACTGAAAGTCTTAAATGGCGATGATGTGCCAAGCCCATTATTACTGTCGTTTCCATCAGGTTTAATGTAGTAGGATGTAACTGCCTGTACTTCCGCTGGGTTTAAAACTGCTGTCAAACCAAGTAGCATACTAAGAAT
>CAYYGK010000318.1:0-2451 GCA_964471145.1 uncultured Eubacteriales bacterium
AAGACCTTGTTGTCATGCTCCAGCTTAAAGCTTTCCACGCTGGAAAGCTCACCAATGCCAAAAAATCCGCCGAGAATGCTCAGAGGACTTGTAAGAAGGTAAATGATCATCAGCAGGATAAAAGCAACGGAGCCTAATGTGAACATGAGGACAATCCAGATATTCTGCCGGTTTTCTTTTTTCAGTACAATTGTGGCCGCCTTGATTGCAGCCTTAATCGTTGCGGGGTTAATTGCCATCATACCACCTCTTTCATAAAATGCGGCAGACAGTCCAAGTGAACTGTCTGCCTTTTTCTTATCTTCCTCCGGTACTGCCCATGTACGAAAATTTGTACGGGGAAATTTCGAAGATTATTCTCAAACGCTTTGAACCTACCATAAACAGGGCGTGTTTTCTTTTCTTTGCCAGCAAAAGCTCCTGCTCCGCTTCGGTGAGGTCATAAAGGACGGCAGTTTCTTTCAAATTCTGTCCATCCGTACCCATAATTACCTTGTAGCAGGGTATATCCAGTAGCGCCTGTCCGTACTGCTTGACGGAAGGGTCAAGAAAGTCGATGACGCTGTGGGATACGATGGCAAGGGAGCCCTCATATTTTCTGGCTCTTTTCATGACATTTCGGAGATATACAAGTGACTGGGGCACTTTCTGGTCTATTAACAGGTAACACTCGTCGCAGATGAGCATCACCTTTTCATTGCGGTCGCGGCTCATCTGCTCCCAGCACCAGGCAAGCAGGTTGAAGTATTGCGTCCGTTTGATGCTGTCGGAGGTTCCCTGCAAGGCATTGGTGTCCAGACAGATACACCGGGAATCACTTTTAATGGTGCTGTGTCCGTTCCAGATAAAGGAATCGGAGCCTTTGGCAATGTCATAGAGCAGTAGGCTTAAATCGCCGTAGGCTTGCACATCCTTCTCCTGCTCTGCTTTCTCCTTAATAAGCTCGTACAGGTCGGAGAAAATCGGAAAGTCTGTGGCTGAAAGGGTGGATATATCGGTGCTCCATGTGATATGGAAGCGATTGTAAAGCTCCACCAGGCATTTTTTCAACACAGCCTTTTGCATATCCGTAAGGGAGGGAAGATACAGGCTGAAAAAGATTTCCAGGTTTTTCATGTGGAGGGCAAGGTCGTTGATACCGTGCCCCTCGTCCATGTACAGCCGGACACCGCTTTCATTTTCATCGTCCCTGGGGGACGGCCTGATTTGCAATGGGTTAATCATGCCCCCCGCACCGCCTACCGCATTGATCCAGTCGCCGCCTAAGTTTCGACACAGGTCTTTGTATTCCGATTCAGGGTCAACAAAAATCAGCTTGGTACCGTTCATAAATTCCGACATGGCAATGTGCTTGATGGCGGTGGACTTGCCCACACCGGAGTTTCCCATGAACACCATATTGGAATTGGTGCGGTCGCCGCCCCTTTTCCAGGGGTCTACAATCACCAGCCCACCGCTGGAATCCTGTGCGAAATAGTAGCCCTCGCCGTCATTAAAGCCGGTGCTTGCAAAAGGAAAGCCGCCCACGAAGGTCGAGAGCGGCACTATTCTTTGCAATATGCTTTCTATTTTGCCATTGGTGGGAAAGGATGGTGATATATGCTGCAAACACTCCTTTTGCAGGTTGGGGATGACACGGGTCTTGCATTTTAATACGCTGACCGTGCTTTCCATCCGGCGGCATACCCTTTTAAACAGCTTCTCCTCTTTGGCAATGGGCATGAGGGCAATGCTCATCAGTCCCACCGTTTCACCCTCACGGTCAATCTGCATAATGATCCGTTCGCCGTCCTCAGCGGCTTTCTCGGCCCGCTGCCGGGATAGTGGGTCTTTTGCTCCATCGGCAATACCTCTTTGCTGTACCACGCTGCGGGAGATGGCAGTAATAAGGGTACCATTGTCAACAGGCTTGAAGCCGATACTGACGATGGTGCCCGATATATTGGTTATCTTTGAGAGCCATTCCGTATCCACCTTTTGCGGATAGCGGATAATGCCGTAAATCTTTCCGGTGTTTTCTCCTATAGCCAGTCCGTTTTTCTTGAATTCCAGTCCCAAAGGGGTGATGACATTTAGGAGGGCATTATTGACGGGAACAAAATCTGTCTGCTGTTTTCGTACTATCATATGCGGTAGTCCTCCTTCAAGATTGGTATGCTGGCCTCAAACTCGGTATCTTCCAGGTGGGTATAGGAGGGATTGTTAACCAGGTTGCACAGCCGTACGATTTCTTTCTCGTTCAACACATCACAGCCAATGCTGTTGGAGGTGAATTTGTTGGCAAAATCCAGTGCCCGCTTGCACAGCTCCCTTTCACAGCCGTCCTCCTGTTTATCCCATATGGATAGATAGAATTGCCGCTCCACGATTTCACCCGACAAGGCATAAGCGCTCATCTGCAAAATCTCCTGCCTTAATAACTCCTTGCGTTTATCCTCTGCGGATTTGAGC
>CAYYGK010000319.1:0-2437 GCA_964471145.1 uncultured Eubacteriales bacterium
CCACATATGGCCGGGAGTAGTGCTAAAGAACAAATGACATATGCAATGATAGAAGAAATCGCAAGATTCAAGGAAGGCAAGCCATTGAAATATGAGGTGCCATATGAAAAGTTCAAGCTTATGACCAGAAATGTTGAATTAGAAGCTGAAAGAGTTTGATTTTTCGGGGTGTTGAACTTATGTTACAGATGCACATGCCAAACCTCGTCTAGTAATTTCAGTAAATTGAACCTCATACATTTGATTGTAGCCGAAGGCAGCGGTATGGTTCATTTTCTCCATATATGTTTTACTTTAAGGCTTATTCAACAAGCCCTGTTCGTTCGACACCCTCCGTGAACCATTTCTGGGTAAATATGTATGTTATTAATGGTGGCAGTACTATAAGAAATGACCCTGCCATGACAAGACTGGTTGACAGGAGTTCGCTTGCTTCAGGAGATAGCTGTTTTACATTTTCCAGAAGGCTATTCAGACTTGTGGATAATGTCCGGAATTTGCTGCCAAGCATAATACCGGCAAGATAGGCCTCATTCCAGTGCCATACGAAGGAAAATAGAAAGACAACTATCATTGCAGGCCTGGACAGCGGAAACATGATTTGAAAAAATCTTCTTATAATACCTGCGCCGTCGATTTTTGCTGCTTCTTCAAGTGAAACCGGTTGCGTTAAAAAAAACTGTCTGTAAATAATCACAAAAAGTGCACCTTTTATTCCATGACCCAAAAGAGCCGGTAGTACGAATGTTAATGGGGTGAACAAAATAGAAAGGTTCTTGTAGAGCACAAACATAGGTATTAATGTAACCTGCGCAGGTACGATGAAGGATAGAAGAAGAAGTATGAATGCTAGTTTTTTGAATGGAAAGGAAAGTCTTGCAAAAGCATAGCCTGCAATTGAACAGCTTACTACCTGTAGCAGTGCCGGAAACAAAGAGATTATTATGGAATTAAAAAAGCCTTTTGTATAGTCAAGCCCTTTGTAGGCAAGCACAAGGTTGTTCCATTCAAACTGTCTTGGTATCCATCCAACTGTGTAATCAATGGAATCTGTTGCATTCTTCAACATGGAGCTTATCATGTAAAAAAATGGATTTAGATAGATAAGGCTGATATTCAAAAGCAGAATAATGACTATCGCTTTAATCAAAATACCGGCATTCTGACTGTCTCCAAGCAGCTTAAGCCTGGCTCCCAACACATACTTTTCAATGGTATTGCTTTGCGCCAACGGTTTCCCTAACTCTAAATTCATATAAGTCATTCCTTTCACTTAGTTTAATCTCGCGCATATGCCTTTTGTCTGAACAGCATGAAAATTGACAGTATTAAAACTCCTGTAAGAAGGAAGTATACCCATCCTATGGTGCAAGTATAGCCATATCCCTTTTCATTTTGCTGTATCAGCAACAGTACGGGATTTGTGGGCATCATGAAGAGATCCACAATTGTATATATAAGGTTTAGTAGTATGAAAGGGACAACCCCGGGGAGTGTTATTTTCCAGAATGATTCCCAGGTAGTAGCACCATCTATCCTGGATGCCTCGTATAGTGACTTGGGTATGGATTGGAGGGCAGCGACAAAAATTAATATTTGAGCTCCTGAATACCATAAAATCAATACGAATTTAACCATAACATTTACAATTGGTTGTGCAAGGTCTTCACCAAGGTACGTATTTACCTTTTCAACAATAAGAGGGTCGGTGAAAAAACCTATGGATGCTCCTCCTCTTACAAGGATTTCTGAAACTACAGTACTGCATGATAGGATTATTGGCAGAAAGAATACGGCACGAAAAAAAGTCCTGCCCTTGAATTTCATGTTCAGGAGAATTGCTACTACAAATGCAAAAGAGACAATAATAGGTATCATGAGAAGGTTTTCCTTCAAATAGAGGATTATCTGCTCCGGAAAAACAGGGTCCCCTGCCAAAAGAGTCCTGTAATTGTCAAGCCCCACATATTTCAGTATCATACCTTTTCCAGTTATCCTTATATTGAAGAAAGTCATGTATAAAGAATAAAATACAGGGTAGAGCATGAATACTAAACAGCCTGTAAGCCACGGAGCTATAAACAGAGTTCCTTCCAGCAATTCAAACCTTTCATGATTAAGACGCTTTTGAAAAAACCCTTTTGAAAGTATTTTCATGGCTGCATTTCCTCCAGTTCCAAAAAATCAAGAGGTGGAATTATATTACCCTTGTATGAATAACTTTCTTCATTGTAGTTCACGACTATTACAGTGCCATTATCATATTCCACCAGAATGACACCCGGGTCAACTTCCCTGTGGTCATTTATGAAACTGTTTTTCACTTTTGAAAGGACAGGTTCATATCTGTGATAGTAGGTATTAATCAAGTCCTCTATTACATTAAAACCTGTGCTGAAGAGATTATAATCCATTTTATTTAATTTCAATGGGTTAT
>CAYYGK010000320.1:0-2429 GCA_964471145.1 uncultured Eubacteriales bacterium
AAGTGGGTTTTCTGCCTTTTTCATTGTTCAATACCCCGGCACCGTTCATATCACTCTCAGCCCTCAGTTTTTCAGCCAGAGCGGGATTCTTCTTTTGAAGCAGTTCAAGGTTTTTTTCAAGATACAATTATTTTCCCCCAATTCTATAAAAGGCAAGCCGGCTGAAGCCGGCCTGCCTGATTCCGGTTAAGAATATGACTAACCAAGAAGCTGCAGTACTGACTGCGGCATCATATTAGCCTGTGCAAGCATAGCAGTTGAAGCCTGGTTGAGGATATTGTTCTTTGTGAACTCCATCATCTCCTTGGCCATGTCTACGTCACGAATACGTGATTCGGCTGCTGTAAGGTTCTCGGCAGATGCATCAAGGTTAGCTATTGTGTGTTCGAGCCTGTTCTGCCATGCACCCAGGTCGGAGCGCTGCTCTGAAACATCGGTTATTGCCAGGTCAATTACTTCCAGGTTGTCAGCAAATGACTCTGTAGAGACATTGATGGCATCTATAGCGGTCAAAGTACCACCATTACCAAGCTTGCTGGCTTTCATGTCGTCTATTGATACTTCAAGAGTTGTGCTGGAGTTTGGACCAATCTGGAATGATGCTGATGTACCTGTGGTATCTATTTCACTGGTATAATCAGCATCGGTCAAAGCAACAGTTGCAGCAAATGTAAACTTGACTCCTATTGCATCAAAATTAAGAACTGTGCCGGCAGAAACAGCATCAATATCAGCTACTGTAATTGTCTGAAGTACACCGTCAAATGTAACTTCAACCTCATCATTAGTAGTATCAATAGTAACAGAAATTGTTGCACCCGTTGAAATTCCGCTGATATCAATAGTGATACCGGCTGCTGCATATGTTGAATATTCTCCTGTTCCCGTATTAACTTTAACCCCGAGAGTACCATCCAGAAGCTCTTTGGTATTGAAGGTGGTCTTTTCTGCAATCCTGTTGATTTCATCATTGAGCTGGTCTATCTCAGACTGTATTGCAGTAAGGTCATCACTGTTGTTGGTATCGTTGTTTGCCTGGACAACAAGTTCCCTCATTCTCTGGAGCATTGAATGGGTTTCGGTAAGTGCTCCCTCAGCTGTCTGTATAAGTGAGATGCCATCCTGCGCATTCCTTGAAGCCTGGTTAAGACCCCTTATCTGCGCCCTCATCTTTTCACTTATGGACAAGCCTGCCGCATCGTCTCCGGCCCTGTTGATCCTCTGGCCTGAAGACAACTTTTCCAGTGACTTGGACTGCATCGCATTTGCAGATGTCAGCCTTGAATAGGTATTCAGTGCTGCAATGTTGTGGTTAATCCTCATAACTATTACCTCCATGTTTTATATTTGGGCTTCCATGCCCTTTTGAAGTAACCGGTCCACTTTCTCCATCCGGCCGGTATTGGAGTCCGGTTCCCGGTATGCTTCCATATTATTTATCGTTACTTTGTGCTTAATACTTTAACATTATTTTATTTTTTTTTGTTAATTTATGCATCAGCAGTTCTGCTTTCCTTGCCGGTTAACAGAAAAAGTATTCCTGAAACCCAGAAAGGTGAGCTCATAAGTATTGATGCGGTGACTCTGTTCGCACCTGATGTTAAGTATATGAATACAGCAAAAGCCACTCCCAGTACAGTCAGTACAATACCTCCCTTATACCTTTTGGCCCACGCAAAAAGTACTCCTGCAGTCAATATAACGGCAAAAACGCATACCATTACACCCTCAAAGGTAACTGGTCCTGCAGCATTAAGCCCTTCCCCTATAACCATTGTAATAAAGAAAAAAGCTGCTACAGTACTTATAATCCTGGCAAGCCAGGCCAGAACCAGCCCCGTTTTGCTCGTTGGATTTGAAAGAGTCATATAAGTAACCTCCATTTCAATTTATGGATGCAGAAATATCCATGTGCTACCAACATTATTATATATCAGGTGTGTATTTTTGCAATAGTTAAAACATGTCTGTACACAACGATTTCACGAACCCATTTCATTCCATTTGTCTTTATAAAATATGTGCATATAACTGATAATTTTTGACCTGCTCCACGGCCTTGGTAATAACTAGTACATAACTGTCCCACTCCTCCGATTCAGAACTTGGAAAGTATCCATTAGTTTCGTCAACAATCTTAATCCATTTCATTTTCGGGTAATAATTCTGCATAAACTTTACTGGATTACCACCTTTGACGCATTCTAAGCATGAAGCCTCGCCTGTATCGGGATGGCTTGGTAGAAATCATTGCAATCAATATATGCGTTCTCCTTCTCAATTGACCGCCTTTAATAATTTGAAGCACTCGTATTAACTCCTGTATCAATTTGATACTCTTATTATCCACGATATTCTCGGGATACGCACAGGGAATTTCAGGAAAAGATAAAGACGGCTATCCGTTGTAGATAACCGCCTGTAGTGTA
>CAYYGK010000321.1:0-2418 GCA_964471145.1 uncultured Eubacteriales bacterium
ATGAAAAGCATTGCCCCATCTCCATTGAAAATTATCAATACAAGCTGTATTTTTTTTCTTATCCTGCTTAAGGATATGATACCAGCATTCTGCATCTAATACAAGAAGAACAGCAACAGGAGGCAACACGTCTCCCGCATCACCTCCTTAAAGCTTATCCGTTATGGAAAGAATGTTATCTGCTCTGTGCCTTTTCGCTTGTGTTATTTGCCTCAAGCTTTTTGGGCTGGAAGTATTCAACCTGCCTGGGATTAAACCTGCGGATTCTCTCTGCCTGGAAGTACTGTACTTCCTTCTCAAATCTCTTCTGCTGTACATTAAGGTCTACATAGAACTCACAGCAGTTGGATTCGATGCTCCTCCCGGGATTGAGGCAGTCCGGATAGTAACGGGCCATGGATGCGTATTTACCCTGGAAGAGGTATACGGTATACTCCATATAGCCGTGTTCGTTACAATACTCATCAGGATTCAGCCTTAATAATATGGGATATACCGACCCGCGCTGGTAGATGTACAGTGTAACCATGTCATATTCACCTGAAGGCGGGTATGCAAACTGGATACTGAAAGTTGCAGGGAACCTGCCGTAACGGTCCGGCGACTGGTGGTCCACTTCAACGTCAAGGGTTATTGACTGCCCGTGCACCTCATCATCGATATCGGCTGTTCCAAATGCATACACTCCAGAAAAACCTGCCAGCAGAGCTGCAATTACCAATGGTACTACTAAAAACTTTTTCATATCAATTACCTCCGTTTCATTTTTACTTTCACTATAATAGTTCGCATAGTTTTAAAAATTTGCGTGGTCAAATTTAAAAAAATATAAAATTAAGAATACACACCAAAAAGATGCCGGATAGAATAAGGAATTAAGGTTAATAATACCGACAGAAAACATTTATAAGGAGGCTTTATGCATGGGAAACAAAAAGAAGAAAAACACAAGCAGTAAAAAAAGCGGTCCGGCGGGAAGGTCGAATGACCAGCTGGGAGAGAACCAGTACGGAGAATTTGAGGAATACCAGGAGTTTAAAAAAGAGAAAAGGAAGCAATAAGGCTACGGGCTTTTTTGAGCAGACGGGAGAGACTTACCGCTGTAAAACCTGCCGCCACTGACATGAAGGGCATAACAGGGAGTCTGTATCTCTGTGCTATGTAAAACACAGATGTTACAGCAAGGTAGTAAACTATAATACCAAACACCAAAACTCCCCTTTTCTTTTTCACAAGGGCGGGTATGCCCGCTATTGCAGCCAGGAAAAAGGCTATGTTGCAAAAATATATGACTGGCTTAACAAACACCGGGTGAAACAGGAAGTGATGGGATATGTATTCAAGAAGCACCCAGTCGACATTCCTGAAATCAAGCGTGGCGAAAAGGCATGCTCTCCATAATGTAAGCTGAACAAATGTGAATGGATGTTCAAAAATGTAGGTAACGGCTGCCTCCTTCAGGTTTTTGTCATTGACCTCAATTACCTTTCCGAGACGGCCGTCCTTTGTATATTCCCTTACGGCTTTGTGCAGGTCGCTGTCACTGAGAGTAACGAAAAACCCGCCCGAGCGTTCATTGTTGCCGATATACAGGTTTATACCCCCCAGGGTGTCAACGGGGATGAATTCCCCGTATTTAATATAGTTTCTTACCGCCCATGGTGACATCACTGCGGCAAAAATCAGGATGAAAACAGCAGAGTTTGCCAGAGCCCTGAGTATTTTCTTCCTGTGGCTGTAAATCAGCATTACAGCCGGGAGTATGAATATTAACAGCATATTTATTGACCTTGTAAGCGCTGAAAGGCCGAAAACGGCCCCTGCAGCAGCAAAAAGCCATCCTTTTTGGCGGTCAAGTGCCTTAAGGAATACGTAAACTCCAAGGGTGAGAAGGAAAAGGAATACTGTTTCAGACAGCAGTATGCCTGAATAAAGTTGCAGCGGCCAGTAGAACAGACTTGCCCCGGCAGCTGCCAGTGCGGTCTTTTCAGACCCACCGATGCTTTTTGATATAAGGTATATAAGATATGTTGTTGCCGTTCCGAGCAGGCACTGTGCAAAGTAAATGTACAGGAGGTTTCGACCAAACAGGGCATACACCCCGGCCATAAAGAGGGGGAAAACCGGTGCATGATATGCGGAAAGAGACCAGATACCCTTATCCAGTATGGTAAGAGCATCCCGCTCATATACTTCTATATCAAGAAACAGCACCTTTGCATTGTCTATGGAAAAAAGAACCCTTACCGCCAGAGACAAGGCAAGGATACCCGCAAGAATGATATTTCTTTTTTTAAAAGTCAAAGGCAACACCTCTCCAATATGTTTTCCGTTTGGTCAGGCTGTTTATACTTAAAACAAGAAATGTTCCACTGGTAAATACACCTGCTGTTGTTGTATAATACTAAAAGCGGGAGA
>CAYYGK010000322.1:0-2352 GCA_964471145.1 uncultured Eubacteriales bacterium
TTTTTGTTAAATTCCATTTAAGGTCTGTTCCACATATGATAATGTCCCGTTGTACCACATATGAAAATGTCCCAAAATAGTATAATACCCTTACAACAAACTTGTGAGGTGATTTTAATGAGGAAGGTTGTGCTAAACATGGAAGGGAATAAGAAGTACATAGTTATCAAGAAACTGGTCGAGACCAATGGGAACAAGAAAAGGGCGGCTATCCATCTCAATTGTACCAAAAGGCACATTAACAGGATGATTGTCGGCTACAAAGAACATGGCAAGTGCTTCTTCGTTCATGGTAATCGTGGCAAAAAACCCACCCATACTCTGTCTGATAAAACCAGGCAGGACATTGTGGATCTTTACCGTACCAAGTATTATGATGCAAACTTCACCCATTATACTGAACTGCTTGAAAAAAGAGAAAACATTGTCGTATCTGCAAATTGTGTACGCAACATATTGATGGAAGAATTAATCCTGTCTCCCAAGGCAAGACGTATCACAAAGAAAAAGGTCAAGGCACATCTCAGGGAACTTCAAAAAGCTGCTAAAACACCTAAAGAATCAGTGAAAATTCTGGATGCTATTGTTGCTGTTGAAGATGCACATCCCAGACGCCCAAGATGCGCTTATACAGGTGAAATGCTCCAAATGGATGCTTCTATGCACACTTGGTTCGGAAATACCCAAACCCACCTGCACATTGCTTTGGATGATGCTACAGGAGCAATAATGGGTGCATACTTTGATACACAGGAAACTCTGCATGGGTATTACAATGTTTTAAATCAGGTTCTCACAAATTACGGTATCCCCTATATGCTTTTTACCGATAAGCGTACCGTATTTGAATACAAGCGTAAAAATACCTCTTCTGCTGAAGAAGACACCTACACACAATTCTCTTACGCTTGTAACCAGTTAGGGGTTGAACTTCAAACATCCAGTATACCTCAGTCCAAGGGACGCGTAGAAAGAGTGTTCCAGACCCTACAGTCCCGCATCCCTGTAGAAATGAGGCTAAACGGTATTGCAACACTTGAGCAGGCCAATGAATCCTTAAACAGCCATATAAAAGAATTCAACGCTCAGTTTGCACTACCTCTTAATAGTACCAAATCAGTCTTTGAGTTACAACCTGACAAAGAAAAAATTAATTTAGTACTTGCTGTACTGACTGGCAGGAAGGTTGATAGCGGCCATTGCATAAAATTCAATAATACTTACTACAAACTTATGGACTCCAATGGCTATCCTGTCTATTACCGCAGGGGAACTTCAGGAATGGTAGTCAAAGCATTTAACGGGGATATGTTCTTCAGTATTGAAAACAAGGTGTATGCCCTTGAGGCAATACCTGTCCATGAACACAGGTCAAGAAACTTTGATTTATGTCCTAAGCAGGAAAAGCCTAAAAAACGTTATATTCCTCCTATGAGCCACCCCTGGAAGCAGGCTTCCTTTGAGAAATATTTAAAGAAACAGGCACACAGACAGGATATTGCGTAAGAACTATCTGATTCTTGCTTTTCCTTGATTCCTGAGGCAATACTCAAGCCTGGCTGGAAGAGAGTGCTGTGGTCGGTATGCTATAATTTTGGCTCGAGGATGATACAGTACAATCATTTTTGCTTCTCCCCTTCATCCCTCGGTAAATAAAATGCAGCATACCGAAATGGACTTATTCAAGGCACCATGGAATAAATTGAGCTTCCTGTGAGGAATACCTCTTATGCCGTGTAAGGCCTTGATAAGTCCTTAACCGTACCAAAATGAAAAGTGATTGTTAAACCTGCAGCTTTAGCTGGTGTCCTTCCAGCATCTTGTTAACAAGGACAGCACGTTTTTTGCCAATACGGTTTAACACTGTTGAATTCAACTTATCCTCATTAAACAGCATTTCTGGTGAATGATACGCATAATGTACTATTATATTTTTTAGCTGCTCGCTATTTATTTCTCTTGAAACGTAGGCATCGCATGCACTAATTATTTCTGCAGCAAGCATTTTTACAGTTGTAGGATACATCATAAAAGTCATTGGACAGCTCCATTTTTTGTACCGTTATTGTTCTGTTCGTACCATTATTGTACTTCATATTTTTTGCCATTTCAACTTGAAAACTTAATGGCTATTCTGGTGCTAATGTTTTTATTATTTTGGGACATTTTCAAAAGTGCTTGACACATGCACATTCCAATGCAAAACTGCCACCGATTCCAAATGAAACTGACCACCAATTACATTTCAAACTGACCATCAATTCCAATTTAAAATGACCGCCAATTCCAATTGAAAGTGACCGCCGATTCCAAAACAAAATACCCGGCTGTTCCAATTAAAGTGACCACCAT
>CAYYGK010000323.1:0-2352 GCA_964471145.1 uncultured Eubacteriales bacterium
ATAGTAACTGAAGTAAGTGATACTCGTGATGTTGAACTTCTATCTTCATATGCCGATATTATTCAAATTGGCGCAAGGAACATGCACAATTTCAGGCTCCTCCAGGAAGCTGGACAGTCCAGCAAACCGGTTCTTCTCAAAAGAGGTCTTTCAGCAACTGTCGAGGAATGGCTGATGGCAACTGAACACATTATGGATGCAGGAAATCATAATGTCATACTATGTGAAAGAGGAATAAGAACATATGAAAATTCAACAAGAAACACGATAGATATGAGTGCGATACCGGTAGTAAAAGAGCTCTCACACCTGCCTATAATAATTGACCCCAGCCATGCTGCAGGTAACTGGAGATATGTACCTGCATTATCAAAGGGTGCAATAGCCACAGGAGCAGACGGTCTGATAATTGAGGTCCACTGTAATCCCTCCGGCGCATTATCTGACGGTCTCCAGTCATTGCGCCCGGAAAACTTCAGTACCCTTATGAAGGAACTGAAACCGGTGGCCAATTCTGTAAACAGGGAGTTGTGATTTTTACTTCTCCCTGGAAATGCTGGCACTCTCTATGCTTATTGTTTCTCCAATAACGTTTATTTTCACATAATCTGTTATATATTTGTTTTTCATATCCTCATTGCATTTAAGATACAGGAGAACATCTTTTTCCATATCAACACTGACCCTTTTTAGTATCTCATCATATACTGCACTTACTATCTCTTCTATATGATCTAAAGGACATAAACCTGATCTTTCTTCAATGATTACCGGCAGTTTTGAGTTGTAATCAGGACTTAACACTTTTACAAGTATACATCCCGGTGCCAGGTTTTTTTCTGCAAGATAGAGCATATCACGTTTTAACAGTATATCATCATTCATGTGTTTTCCCCCCCCTAATCAAAAGTATAAAGCTTTCTATATATTTTCACATATCTTCCTACCTTTTTTACATACCTGTCTGTTTCCCCAAAAGGTATCCTGTCAAGTTTCTTGCCCGACTTGCTAAGTGCACTGTCGTTTAACCACTTTTTTACATTTCCGCTGCCGCCATTATATGCGGCAACAACAAGTTCTGTGTATCCGTCAAACTCCTCCATTAATCTGTCCAGGTACCAGCAACCCAGCTTTATGTTTATATCAGGAACAAAAAGGTCATCTGCAACAAAACCCTTCATTCCTGTTTCTTCAGCTCCCCACAATGCTGTTTTTTCTGTAATCTGCATCAGCCCCAATGCGTTTTTTCTGGAGCGCGCATCAGGATCAAATCCGCTTTCTGCTTTAATTACGGCAAATACAAGATATGGGTCGATTCCGTATTCTTCTGAATAATGGAGTACTGATTCTGCATATTCTGTGGGATATATATTCCTTAGAATTGTCTTTAAAAGGTTTATACCTGCAAAAACCATCAGTACAATAGCCAAAAGTAATATGATCAGGTATTTAATTTTGCTTGCTGTATTTTTCGTATTCAAGCCACTTCACCTGGTTTTCTTCTGAATGAACAACCTGGCAATTCTTTTCTCAAGTTCTTCAACAGTACCATTATTCTCTATCACAACGTCCGCTATCTTTTTGTATTCCTGGTCTTCCATCTGGGAATTGATTCTGTTTAATGCCTCCTCCTGGCTTACATTGTTCCTTTTGATTATCCTGTCAATACGCTTCTCCTTGTCTGCATTCACCACCCATACTTCATCAGCCACATCCAAAAAACCTTCTTCAATAGGTATTGGTGCATCAATCACCACAATATCCGGGCTCTTTGCTTCTTTCATTCTCTCTATCTTTTTATGAATTACCCCTGCTATGTATTTGTGTGTGATCTTATTGAGTTTTTTTCTCTTTTCACTGTCTGTGAAAACTTTCTGTGCAAGTTTCTTTCTGTCTATTCCGCCTCTTTTGTTCAGAATATCTGTGCCGAACTCTTCAATAACTTCATAATATGCCTGGTTTCCCTTTTTCATGACCCTTTTTGCAATTAAATCGGCATCTATTATTCTTGCTCCAAGGTCATATGCGACTCTGGCTGCTGTGCTTTTTCCGCTTCCAATGCCACCTGTTATGCCGATTATTCTCATAATAGCACATCCCTTTTTATTTACACTCTATTATATGCAATCATGTAGAAATGTAACAAGTTATACTAATCTCTATTTAGCCTCAAACCAATTCTTCCCCGCCTTTATATCAGCCACCAGCGGTATACTTAGCTCGACTGCATTTTCCATACAATCCTTCAGCAGCGCAGTAATTTCTTGTGTCTCGTCTTTGAATGCCTCTACCATTAGTTCATCATGAACCTGCAGTATCATTTTCGATCTGCTGTTGTTTCCATTAAGATAT
>CAYYGK010000324.1:0-849 GCA_964471145.1 uncultured Eubacteriales bacterium
TGAGAAATCCCAGGCGGCAACAAAAATAAAGAAGGTGCTAAAAGACCTGGAACCGTCAGTATTTGATGAGATTGCTATAAACATGCAAACCGTAAACAGAGATTACGAGTCATACAGGGGCAGGTACGGGTTTGACCTGAGGAGCTTTGCATACCTTCTGCCAAAGGGAAAAGGGAAAGCAGAGGTATCCAGGCTCAAGCAGCTACTGGAATGGTATGCCAATGTGTTTACCGGAAAGAGGATTGGATTCAGAAGCATTGTAAACAGCTCTGTTGAACGGGCAAGGCAGCTGATTATAGAGGAAAAAGGCTATGAATTGATTGACATAATAATAAAGGCCAATATGGCTGTTGCATTTCTGGTTTTGCGAGGCTGCATGGCTCGTGAACATCTGAAAGGAGGAGAAGGGATGGTACTGGACAGTAAACTTAAGATAAAGGAGTTTATTGAAAAGGCGGATTATGACAAGGAAAAAACCGGTCTGTTTCTGCTTGGTTCACTCATTGCTGAGATTGCTTATGCTCAACAGAAGCGCAGTGACAAGAAGCATATACTGAACAAGCTGAATTACTGGGGAATGGACAGGGCAAAGGTTATCTCACTTTCCAATGAGATATTTAACAAACTGAGGCAGGAGAAGATACTGCATTTTAACGAACAGATGTATGGTGAATGTATGGAACTGATTGGTCAGAGCAAGCTGGACCTGCCGAAGAAGGAAATGCTCTTTTATATCCTGACGGGCTACTCGGTTACCACTTCATGCAATATAAAGGAAGCGGTAAGAAATAAAAAGAATGCAGAAAAGAAAGAGGGGAGTAAACAGTGATGATTAACAACGGCCAGATA
>CAYYGK010000324.1:859-2342 GCA_964471145.1 uncultured Eubacteriales bacterium
GATACTGTATCTGTATGATGCAAAGCTTACAAATCCCAATGGGGACCCGGACGAGGAAAACCGGCCCAGGATGGACTATGAAAGGGATGTAAACCTTGTTTCCGATTTAAGGCTTAAACGGTACATAAGGGATTACATACTTGAAAAGGGAAACAAAATCTATGTCAGAAAGATCAATGACAGCAGTGTTGTGCCTGGTGAGGTTATTAAAAAAGACAACATAACGAATAAGGATGAAGCACTTAAAACATATGCCGATGTGAGGCTTTTTGGCGCAACTATGGCTATTAAGAATAATACGATGATCTTTACCGGGCCTGTACAGTTCAACTGGGGGTATTCCCTGAACAAGGTTGAACTGATAGAAGCAGGAATAACTTCACATTTCAAATCGGAGGAGAAAAACAAGCAGAGCACCATGGGACGGGACTACCGTGTAAAGTACTCATTTATTGCATTTTCGGGTGCTATAAGCGGGAAAAGGGCCGGGCATACAAAGCTTTTGGAGGAGGACCTTACACTGCTGGATGACAGCATGGTTAATGCCATAAAGCAGCAGTTTACACGCAGTAAAATCGGACAGTATCCCAGGATGTACCTGCGTATTGAGTATGTTGATACTGACACGATGTATGATGATTTGAGAAATACAATAGAATTTAATGAGGACAACCAGAATATCAGGGACCTTTCTGAAGTAACAATTGAACTTAAGGGCCTTAAGGAGTTTATAGATAGTGCAGGAGATAAGATAAAAAATGTTTACTGTTATGTGGACGAAAGGCTCAAACTTACTCTTGAAGGCAATTCCTGTACAATGCAGGAAACAATTGGACAGGTAAACACTATAATGCTGTAGGGGCCAGGTGTTTGTTTATGAAAATACTTGTTTTTAAAGCAAGAGGCATATATGCCCATTTCAGAAAAATATATACCAACTCTTCATCTCTGAGCTATTTTTTCCCTCCCCCTACCACAGTTGCCGGTATGACAGCTGCAATGCTGGGAAGGGACAGGGACAGCTACTATACAGAATTTGGCGGAGATAGATTCAAAGTGGGCATCCGTATAGTAAAACCGGTAAGGAAGATGACGCATACACTCAATTATATAATGGCTAAAAGCCCACGTGGTCTTACAGACCGCAAAACACCCACACAGATACCCTTTGAGATACTTACAGGGTGCGAAAAAGATGTAGAATACGGTATATATCTGCACCATGAAAACCAGGCAGTCATTTCTGAGCTTTCCGAAAGGATAAAGGCAGGAAGGTTTGCGTATCCCCCGTATCTTGGTGCTGCGCCTTTCAACTGCTGTGTCACGGGTGGAGAGATAGTTGAAATACAGCTTCAGGCAGGTGATGATGTAGTACCAATACACAGTCTTGTAAATGTACAGAATATAGTAGAGGATTCGATAAGAATAACTCCCGGTCTTACCAGGCTGATCAAAGACATTGTTCCCCTGTATTTCAATGAAG
>CAYYGK010000325.1:0-2279 GCA_964471145.1 uncultured Eubacteriales bacterium
GATTCTATGCCCATACTTGTGCCTGCTGTCTTAACAGAGTATTAATTTGCAGCTGATATAGTTTTTAATGTATACTTTTGCTATGTTCTTTTTTAGGAGTATGATATGGAAAAAAAGTATGTAAGGCTTATGAACCGTGCAATACTCAGTCTTTTATATAACGCTGCAAGGATTTCCACAGTGAAGCCTTCATTTCTCTTAAGGCTTGCTTATTGGGCTGCTGCACAACTGAAGGCACAGTACAGAAGGTCATCACTTAGAAAGAAGGGCATACATGTTCCCCCATATCTTATTGTAAGCATAACCGGCAAATGCAACCTTAACTGTACAGGGTGCTATGCCAGGGTCAACCACAGCAGTCAGAAAAACGACATGACAGACAGCATGCTGGATAAGCTTTTTTCACAAGCAGATGACCTTGGCATATCTTTCATACTTACTGCCGGAGGTGAGCCCCTGACCCGGAAGAACATACTGGACATGTCAGCCGCACATCCGGGAATCATCTTCCCGATATTTACCAACGGGCTTCTGTTGGACAGCATCAGCCTGTCAAAAATTGCTTCTTCAAAAAACATCATACCTGTTGTAAGCCTTGAAGGTAATGAACATGAAACAGACTTAAGAAGGGGCACCGGCGTTTACGGTAGAATAATGAATGTATTAAGGGAACTTGACAGGCGCAATATATTCTTTGGCGTATCCCTTACTGTTACCTCTGAAAACATAAACGTTATTACAGATGATCAATTCATAGATACCCTTACAGGAACAGGCTGCAGGGTATTTTTGTATGTGGAATTCATACCGGCCCGGCAGGGAACAGAAGGTCTTGTTCCTGACAGCACTCAACGCACTTTGCTGGAAAAACGCCTTAGATTGCTTAAAAAAAGACACCATGCTGTGTTTATATCCTTTCCCGGCGATGAAGACAAATACGGGGGCTGCATGTCTGCAGGCCGGGGATTCGTACATATCAGTCCGGAAGGAAATGTTGAGCCCTGCCCCTTTTCACCCTATTCGGTTTCAAATATACAAAGTACATCCCTGCGTGATGCCCTGCATTCTGAATTCCTTAAAACCATAAGAGACAACAGGCATCAGCTTGATGAAACAGATGGAGGCTGTGCTCTCTGGAACAGGAGAGAATGGGTCCAATCCCTCCTTTCACAAAAAACACCGTCACAAAAATAAGGGCCCCGGTCAGCCCGGAGCCCACTTTTTTTAACATTATCCTCCAAGAAGTCTCCTTCCTCTTAAGGGAGGAGATGAATCGGAACTTGCGTTCTGTTGTCAGATCTTGTATAATGGTTGCAGCACATTGACAAGTGAATATATGGGGTTGCAGACAGTAGTCCTTGTCTGTGTAAAATATTCCAGGCAAAGCCAGTTGTGTATTGAGACTACCGTCTCGCTGGCAAACGTGCAACCAAAAAAATAAGGTTCGGTGCGAGCCTTCGGGGATGGGTGAGGTTGCGAACCCGGAAGAACCGAGAAGCCGCCATCTTCTACAAGTGGTGGTAGTTCACGAAGATCAGTTGCTCCTGTCACAGTAGTGTGTGTGCAGCAGGTGATGAGACTTCTCACCCAGCGGTTTTTCAAGGTATTCATCGTACAGCTTCTTTATCGCCGGATTTTCATGAGATTTCCTTATAGGGAGGTCGCTATCTGCCTTGTATATGGCATTTATTCTCTTCATCCTTGTCTCATCCGTAGTATCGTAAGGCTGTCCGCCTCCTCCTATGCACCCTCCCGGGCAGCACATTACCTCTATGAAATGATAGTCCGCCTTGCCTGACTTTATAAGGTCCAAAAGCTTCCTTGCATTGGAAAGCGTATGGGTTACTGCAATCTTTACAGTAATATCTCCAATCTGCACCTGTGCTTCCTTTATTCCTTTTAGGCCTCTGACATCATGGAAATCTATGTTTTCCAGCGTCTCTCCTGTAACAACCTCATAAACTGTCCTCAGTGCCGCCTCCATGACTCCTCCGGTTGCACCAAATATTGCTGCAGCTCCGGTCGTTATACCAAACGGGTCATCATATTCCTCCTCAGGAAGCTTGCCAAAGTCTATTCCGGCCTGTTTGAGTATTCTACCCAGTTCTCGGGTTGTCAGTACAGCATCAACGTCCTGATAACCATCACACACACTCATTTCAGACCTTAATGCTTCATATTTCTTGGCTGTGCACGGCATTATGGACACTACATATATGTCCTCAGGTTTATAGCCGGCTTTTTCAATGGCAGTCAGGATTGCCTCTACTGCCTCCGTG
>CAYYGK010000326.1:0-2273 GCA_964471145.1 uncultured Eubacteriales bacterium
CTTCTCATTTCATAGAAATTGCCCAGAAGAGGCACATCAATGTAATGCCTCTTTTTCAAACACTTGGACACTCTGAGTATGTGCTGCGTCATGAAGAATGTGCACATTTAAGGGAGAGCGAGGATTTTTACCAGCAGATGTGTCCATCCAACCCAAAAACGTGGGCATTCTGTACTGAAATTATTGATGAGTTAATGGAGCTTCACCCAGACAGCAGGTATTTCCATATTGGTGGAGATGAAACAAGGCAGCTTGGTGAATGCAGCATGTGCAGCAAAATCGCTCGTGACTTGGGGGAAAAGGGGAAATATCTGCTGTACCTTGACTATATTATTAAGATTTGCAGGCATGTCATATCAAAAGGCAGGATACCTGTGTTATGGGATGATATGATAACAAGAAAGATTCCCGAGAATATTTCAAAACTCCCTGCCGAAACAGTGTTTATGTATTGGAAATATGATTTTCATGAAGAAACCACTGCTCACTTCAGCTTTGGTAATGGCTGGCTTTTTAGTGGTGAATGGATGAAAAAACAGTATAAGAAGTTTACGCCCTTTAGAAAGGAAGGGCCGCCAAGAATTAAGAATCTCCTTGAGGATTTACCTCCTGAACAATATGAATTTTTTAAAAAATATTCATCCGGCTATAAATTTCCAAAACATGTTAAAAGTACCCACCTTATAGGCTTTATAAAAGACAGCGGTTACAGGGTTATTGGGGGGGCAAGTGCCCATCCGGGAAAGCATGGCATAATGAGTTACCCGTTAGAAACAGTTGGAAATATAAAGGTTTGGGCTAAGGGAATAAAGGAGGCCGGAGGGCTGGGAATAATGTCAACAGGCTGGACACGAAACGGCAGCTTCAGAGCTCCAAACAGCCTGATTGAAGGTATGTGGCCGGGTTTTGCAGCTACAGGTGAGTATGGATGGACGAGTGAAAGTGTGGATTTAAAAGAGTTTGACAGGAAATTTAACAAAAGGTTCTACGGCCTTGATGGATGGCAGATTACGGATGGTATCTGGTTAATAAGGCATTTGAATCATGTGCCAGGTAAAATGGACCTCCACAGTCATTTTGTTCAATATTCTAAAAAAGCTCTGAGAAACAAGGGAAACCTGCTTTATTATGCTCTGATGGCCTGGCTTTTCATGCTTGACTATGAGATGAACGCGTTGATGAGGGATTCAAAAGATCTATATTATGCACTCAATAATAAAATACTTGTAGAGCGTAAGAGAAAAAGCCACCAAAAGCATATAGAAATGATAGAAAAATTTATGGACCAGGCAATAATGGAAATGCACGATGTATATTCATTATTTATTCAGGAGGAAGAAATCAAAGATTGCGTAAGTTCTACCTTTAACTGGCACAAAAAGATGTTAGGATTTCATAAAGCTGTATTAAAGCCCCGCTGATAAGGCTGAAATTATTAAGACAGTTTTTTACACCAGTTTTCTTTCAGCCGGAGGACGATTGGGAAATCATAAAAAGCTGATCCGGAAAAGGTGCGTGTAGAATATATTTGCACACCTTTTTGCATATATTTGCCGTATTTTTTTCCTGAATATTATAAGCTATAATTGAGCGTGGAGTTTAATGGGTATTGTTACTTAATTACAGATGTGAAGTTATGGAACCGTAAGGATATTATAACAATTGCTGTGTAAACCTGCCCAAGCAACTCTGAAATCACACATTAATCAGAAGTGAATAACTAGCGTAATGTAAAATTCTTAGGATTGTTGCAACATGCATTTGATTACTCATTTATGGAACAGTGTCAAAACAGTTGAGTCCGTGAAGGGAGGTTTTTTTGAAGTGAGTGATTGGGTGCAAAAAATATAAAGGAGGAAGTTTTATGACTCAAACAGGTAAATGGAAGATGCTTTGCATTATTACCGTGTTTGTAACGGTCATGATTCTGGCAGGGCAGGTTTCAGTCCGGGCTGTTGCGCCGCAGGATTATGATGGTACCACACCCTATACGGTGGACCAGGAGGAGGTCGATGCGTGTCTTGCCAAATACAGCTGCTCTTATCCAACGCCGCCTCCTGAACACCCAAGATTATTTGTCAGAAGCAGTACATTGGATGATTTCAGGAATAGGGTTGAGCATCCAAAGCTTAGTGAATACTACAATGAAGTTATTTCTGACAGTAACTACAATACTGATGGGAATGTCGGCCCCAATGGGGGGCTTACTGCTGTGATGGATTGTGTTCAGTCGTGTGCATTCAGGTATCTGTTATACGATGAGACAAGCTATG
>CAYYGK010000327.1:0-2266 GCA_964471145.1 uncultured Eubacteriales bacterium
TTTCCGCAGAACATTATACCCATTTAAAACCTTGCAGCTCTAGTTCAATATTAAGACAATATTTTATCTGTTTGCTTACTCAATAAGAGATAATTCTAAGCTAACAAGTGGTGGTAGTTCACGCTCAATATACCGATCTTTTCTTCAATCTGCCATTTACTGTTTTTACCTCCCGGTTTTAAGTTATGTTTTATAAAATAATTATACTGGTAAAATCTAATATTTGTTATGCCAGCAGCATAATCTGACTTTATGCTTTTGCAAAAATGGATAATAGCATGAATATGTGCTAAAATATTCGGTAGACTTCCTATGGGGGTGTATGATGTACAATAAACTTGATAAGGCAGAAGATCGTTATGAGGAACTGAGCAGGAAAATAAGTGATCCTGATGTAATGGAAAACCAGGACGAATACAGAAAACTTACCAAGGAGTTCTCTGATCTTGAAACCGTTATAACCAGGTACAGGGAGTACAAGAAGGTACAGGGTGAAATTCAGGAAGCCGAAGAACTTCTAAGACAGGAATCCGACCAGGAGTTTAAGCAGCTTGTAGAATCCGACCTGGCAGAAAACAGGGAACATCTTGAGTCAATAAAAGAAGTCCTGCGTGTTCTTCTACTGCCCAGCGACCCCAATGATGACAAGAGTGTAATTGTGGAAATACGCGGTGGTGCAGGAGGAGATGAGGCTGCCCTTTTTGCCGGTGTACTGTTCAGGATGTATTCCATGTACGCTGAAAACAGGGCGTGGAGGGTTGAAATCCTCCACTCCAACCCCACTGGAATAGGTGGTTTCAAAGAGATTGTTTTTTCTGTTGAGGCAAAGGGAGCGTACAGCCGCCTAAAATTTGAAAGCGGCGTACACAGAGTCCAGCGGGTGCCAACTACGGAGTCATCGGGCCGGATACACACTTCAACTGTCACCGTGGCAGTACTCCCTGAAGTGGAGGACGTGGATGTACAGATAAACCCATCCGACCTGCAGATAGATACTTTTCGTGCATCAGGGGCCGGAGGCCAGCATGTCAACAAGACCGATTCCGCAATACGGATGACCCATGAACCAACCGGGATAGTGGTAACATGCCAGGACGAACGTTCTCAGCACAAGAACAAGGAAAAAGCCCTCAAGATCCTGCGTTCAAAGCTTTACGAGATAGCACGTGAGCAGCAGGACTCCGAAGTGTCTGAGCAAAGGAAAAACCAGGTTGGTACGGGTGATCGCAGTGAAAGAATCCGCACATATAACTACCCCCAGGGCAGGGTTACCGACCATAGAATAAACCTTACACTGTACAAACTTGAAGCTGTCTTAAACGGTGACCTTGATGAGATAGTCAATGCCCTCATAACTGAGGAACAGTCGCAAAAGCTAAGCGGAGAGAGTATGGAGTGAAAGCTCCATGATAATATATTCAAATCTCTTTGAATAGAATTAACAGAACCCTTTTACCAAGAGGTCCTGTCTTGACTCTTTTTGTAAAAGTTGCTTATAGGTATGGTATCGGGTCTTGCCGGCACTGGCATAGGGGGGCTTTCAGCTTTCCTGCTCAGCCGGAGCGTATCAAAGCGCTGCCTGTCATTTCTTCTGGAGTTCTCAGCAGGCCTTATGACTTCCGTGGTATGTTTTGAGCTCATACCCGAAGCATTCCGTCTGGGAGGGACAGTATGCACCATTTCTTCTGTAGCGGCAGGGACTGCTGCCGTGGTAGCCTCTGAAGTGTTTATTGAACGTACTGATGTATTGGGAAGCAGTTCACACAGTGTGGGCCTTCTTAAAACAGGGGTAATGATGGCCTGGGCTATAGCCCTCCATAACTTCCCGGAGGGAATTGCCGTCGGTTCAGGTTTTAACGCATCCATAAGCCTGGGAGTTACAATAACCGCTGCAATTGTCATACATGACATACCCGAGGGGATTGCCATGGCCATACCACTCAGGGCAGCAGGCTTAAGCCGGGGCAGAACCTTCCTGTACACTCTCCTTTCCGGCCTTCCAATGGGCTTTGGAGCCATTCTGGGAATGGCTGCAGGCAGCATAAGCGACAGCCTTATATCAATATGCCTGGGTTTTGCTGCCGGCGCAATGCTTTATATCGTATTCGGTGAGCTTGTATTTGAATCAAAAAAAATGTATCCGGGACGTCTTTCTTCATTGGGTAATGTTATTGGGATAATTTGTGGTATAATAATATCGGTAAGCAACTGACCCGATTAAAGAAAGTGTTGACGAAAGGGCTGAGCCGCTTGAATACCGAGGTAC
>CAYYGK010000328.1:0-2252 GCA_964471145.1 uncultured Eubacteriales bacterium
AACAGACCTGGGGCAAATCAGACGGGTACAGCCAGGATATTGTTTCTTTTATAGCACATGAGATGAAAACCCCTATAAATGTAATTTTTTCTGCCATTCAGACAATGGAGGCAATATGTGAAAATGAACTGACAGTAAAAGCGCATTCATATATTAAAAGGATTAAACAGAATGCGAACAAGCAGCTGCGTCTTGTAAACAGTCTTCTGGACATTTCCAAGGCCGAATCAGGGTATATGCAGGTATATAGAAAAAATTTTGATATCGTAAGGCTTACCCGTGTTATTGTTGAATCGGTAAGGATGTATGCATGGGAAAAGGGAATAGACATGAAGTTCAACACACTGCTCAACAGCAAGATAATTGCAGTGGATGATGAAAAATATGAGAGGATAATGCTAAACCTCCTTTCAAATGCAATAAAGTATACTCCTTCAGGTAATTCAATTCACATAAACCTATCAAAGGCAAGAAAAAAGATTTGTCTGGAAGTAAAGGATGAGGGTGTTGGTATACCTGAGGACAAAATAAACCACATATTCAAAAGGTTCAGCCAGGTAGAGAATATGCTTACAAAAAATGAAAGCGGAACGGGGATAGGGCTTTCTCTTGTAAAAAAACTGACATCTGTAATGGGGTGGGAAATTTCAGTTGAAAGCAGAGAAGGGGAAGGCAGTTCTTTCAGGTTATATATTCCGGAGACGAATATTGATACTCTTGTGTCGGAAGATATTAATGAGTGCTTCAACAGCAGCAGGCTTGAACGTCAGGTTTCTATTGAATTCTCAGGAATATATCTTAAGTGATTTCTATTCATTAATCAACATTTCACCGTAATTTGGAAAAGGCCACAAAGAATAATCTACCATCAATTCCAGTTTATCACCTGCCTTCCTGAGTCCGTTCATAGCATCAAGCACCCTGTCACGATAAAACACCGCTTTGATGTGAAGGTCACTGCTCAAGAGATAAGATTCTTCCAGCACTTCTTTAAGCAAATCTAGTTTCATATTGAGGGTTTGGGCTGACTTGCAAAGCCGGACCAGCTTGTGCTTAAGCAGTGAGATATCAGCCTTGATTCCTGTTGAATTAACAGAATAGATTGCCCCGGACAGCTGCATCATATATTTCTCTGCAGCGGGGCATATGTACCTGTTAACCATTTCAAGTGCAGTCAGGGCTTCAATATTTATTGTTTTGATATAATGCTCAAGTATTACTTCATAACGAGACTGAAGTTCTGATTTTGAAAGTACGCCATGCTTTTCAAATACCTTTATACACTCGTCAGAAACAAGAAAGGGTGCAGCATCCACCATATTCCTTATATTAGGAAGCCCCCTCTTTTCTGCTTCTTCTACCCAGTCATCTGAGTAATTGTTACCGTTGAATACGACCCTGGAGTGTTTTTCAACTATAGACCGCAGAATTTTCTGTACTTCTGATTTTCTGTCGTTTGCAGTTTCAAGGCGGTCTGCTATTTGAGACAGGGATTCTGCTACAATTGTGTTCAGTGTATAGCTTGATTTTGATATAGTATCGGAGGAAGGAACCATCCTGAACTCAAACTTGTTACCGGTAAATGCGAACGGGGATGTCCTGTTCCTGTCGGTAGAGTCCTTTGGGAGAGACGGCAGCGTTGAAACTCCTATTCGTATCTCTCCGCCCTGTTTGCAGCTTACAGCACCGCCGTTTCTAATCTGTTCCAGAATATCGGTAAGCTGATCTCCAAGGAAGACTGAAATTATAGCGGGAGGTGCTTCATTTGCTCCAAGTCTATGGTCGTTTCCCGGGGTTGCCGTTGAAACACGCAGCAGCTGAGGGTATTCATCAACGGCCTTTATTACTGCGCAGAGGAAAACAAGGAAAAGTGCATTTTCATGAGGTGTGCTGCCCGGATCCAGCAGGTTTAGCCCGTTTTCACAGCCTTGAAATCTTTGATCACCTGCTGCGCCGTCTGCCTGCCGCCCATCATCACAGGGGTATAGCCCCCGCCGTGGGACCAGGCACTGGCCAGGTAAAGTCCTTTGACCGGGGTCCGGGATTCCAGGTGGGGCAGGTTCCGGTCATACCCGTATATGGCGCCGCCGGTATTGCCGGTATAAAACACATTGGTCAGGGGGGTGCCGATCTCCATCTCTTCGATCATGCCTGACAGACCAGGGATCAAGGCCTTTTCCACCCGCTGGATGAACCGGGAAGCGATCCGCTCCTTTTCCCGGTTATAGGCCTGTTTTTCATTGTTGAAATAA
>CAYYGK010000329.1:0-2249 GCA_964471145.1 uncultured Eubacteriales bacterium
GAATTTCCAGTAAGTCTGCCAAATCTTCAATTGGTACGATAGCTGCTTCCGGCTTGTTGTTACGAACGATGAAATAGGGCTGTTTGTCCTTGGATATATCATTTAGTACAGAGGTTATCTTTCCTCGGCCTATTTCTGTTACGGTGACTTCTATTAGTATAATTGAAAATATGTAACATTATGATCTCGACATGTCTTTTTCATCGTGGCTTTTCGCAAATAGTGTTTGCAATTGAAGCTGACATATATTATAATGATATAATGTTATAACAAATATATTGGAGTATAAAAATGGAGAAAACAGTTTTCAACTCACATATGGCGCTTTACTATCAGGTCAAGGAAATGCTCAAAGACATGATCCGCAGGAATTACTGGGCTGCAGGCGAAAAGATACCCAATGAATTCGAGCTGTGCAGCAAGTATGATGTCAGCAGGATAACTGTAAGAAGGGCTTTAGATGAGCTGGGAAAAGAAGGATATGTGGAGAGGAAGCAGGGGAAAGGGACTTTTGTAAGCATGCCCAGGATCGAGCATAGTATGTCAAGCTTTTACAGCTTTTCAGAAATGTTCAGGGAAAAGGGCATCAAACCAGGGAATAAGGTTATGTATTTTAAACAGGCAAATGAAAATATACCTGCACTGCCGGGCAGGGTATATTATTTCAAACGGCTGAGATATGCAGATGAAGTGCTTTTCGCAATAGAGGATACATACCTGCCTGCCGGGCAGTTCCCGGATTTGACTGCCGGAATGCTGGAAGAGGAATCATTGTACGAAATAATGAGAAAAAAGTATTCTGTTATACCTGTTAAGGCGCATGAGAAAATAAGCTCCGTAAACATGTGTACCTACTGCTGCAGGATGTTTGAAATGCCTGAATCAAGTGCGGCATTTGAAATAGTAAGGCATACGTATAACGGTGATACATGTATTGAATACACAAAAAGTGTTGTAAGAGGAGACAAGTTTTCGTTTGAATTCAAATTGGAGTAATCGGGAGGGGTTTACATGCACAAAGCTTTTAATGAAATTTTCAACCAGTACGACGCACTGGAAAAGACAATGGTTTATATGGAAAAGAAAAGAAAGACAATTGAAGAATTCTTAAAGGGAAGAACTTTTGAGGGTGTAACGTTTACCGGAGCGGGCTCAAGCTACTGCTTGTGCAAATCTGCTCAAACAAGCCTTAAACTTATGACAAACATGAAAGCAAGCTGTTTTGCGGCAGGGGACTTAATGATTAATTTTGGGCTGTATGAAAAGGTACTGCGGAATACGCTGCTTGTTGCACCTTCCAGGTCGGGCAGAACCAGTGAACTGGTCAATGTGTTTAAAAAAAGCATGGGTTTGGCTGATTCATCTGTATTAATCTGTGCGGCAGAAGGCAGCACCCTTTCCCAAATGGCCGGATTGAGCCTTGAAATACCGTGGGCTTTTGATGAAAGCGTATGCCAGACCAGAACGGTTACCAACCTCTACCTTGCAGATCTTATGCTTGTAAATGAAATTGCCCGCAGCAGGAAAGCGGCATCTTCCGGCAGTGGTTTGCTGTCAGAAGACATCAAAAGGGCTTTGAAATCAGGAAGGGACTACATTGAAAAATATACTGATGTATTAAAAAAAGCAGTTGACAGTATTGTATTTGACAAGGTTGTAGTTCTTGCAGATGCGGATCTTTCCGGAATCGGAGAGGAGGCCTCGCTTGCGTTCAAGGAAATCTGCAGGGTACATTCAAGCTTTCACAATGTACTTGATGTAAGGCATGGACCCATGGTGTTGATAGATGGTAATACGCTGGTTATTGCTGTGGTTACACGGGAAGACAGCAGATACAAGGCAGACCTTGTAACAGATTTGAAGCGTAAGGGTGCACATGTCATAACAGTAAGTGATATTGAGAATAATATATGGGGTTCGGATATCAACATTTTTGCCGGGAGCTTTAATAACCTTGCTGTTTTAGGAATACCCTTCATATTTGTACCACAGGCTCTTTCATATTTCAAGGCTGTTTCACTTGGCGTAAATCCGGATGAACCGGAGGGCCTGGAGCCTTGTATACAATTAAAATAATAAAAAAGGGCTGATTCAATGAAAAGGACTGTTTTTCTCAGCAAAATAGCAGAAAAGTGGAGGAATGGAGAGAGGACCGGAATTCTTTCGGTATGCAGCGCTAACGAATTTGTTATCAGGGCGGCTTTGGAAAGGGGCGGAGAGCTGGACCGGCTGGTACTTCTTGAAAGCAC
>CAYYGK010000330.1:0-2245 GCA_964471145.1 uncultured Eubacteriales bacterium
ACATTACCCTGGGGTTGGTGAAAACCTGCCTGAGTAAATCGGTGCTTATGTCAGACTCGGATGCTGCTGCTCTGGTAACAACAAAACTGGTTGCAGTAGAGATCATGAGCGCAGGTATCTGGCTGACAAGCCCGTCACCTATCGTAAGGACTGTATAGTTATTAAGCGCAGCTTTGAGTTCTTCTCCTCTCATCAGCATGCCTATTATAAGGCCGCCGGCAATGTTCAGGAATGTGATAATAATCCCTGCTATGGCATCATTTTTCACAAACTTGCTTGCACCGTCCATTGCACCGTAGAAGTCCGCTTCATTCTGTATCTTCTGTCTTCTCTCCCTTGCCTGCTGCTCATTTATAAGTCCTGTATTTAAATCCGCATCTATTGCCATCTGTTTTCCAGGCATCGCATCAAGTGTAAACCTGGCGGCTACCTCTGCAACGCGCTCTGCTCCCTTGGTTATTACAAGAAAATTGACTATAAGTATTATCAGGAACATAAGAAAACCCACTACAATGTTGTCCTGTGCAACAAAACTTCCGAATCCCCTTATTACCCTGCCTGCATCTCCCTTGCCCAGTATAAGCTTGGTTGCGGTTACGTTAAGGGAAAGCCTGTAAAGGGTTGTTATGACAAGCAGCGAGGGGAATACCGAAATCTGAAGCGGTTCGGTAAGGTATACAGTATTAAGAAGTATTATTGCAGACAGCATTATATTGACCGCAAGCAGCACATCAAGCAGCGGGCTGGGTATGGGAAGTATGAACGTAAGTATAATGGCCACAAACATTACTGGAACCGGTGCATCTCTTAGCCTCAAGACTGTTTACCCCCTCCTGTTCATACCCTGTTTCTGTCCAGACTGTAAACATATGCAAGTACTTCGGCGACAGCCTGGAAAAGCTCTTCGGGTATCTCATCCCCTGTTTCGGTCATATTGTAAAGGTTTCTGGCAAGCGGCTTGTTTTCAACCACCGTTATGTCGTTTTCCTCTGCCACCTCTCTTATCCTCATTGCCAGGTAATCAAGGCCCTTGCCCACCACAACCGGAGCATCATCCTTTTCGGAATCATATCTTACTGCTACAGCATAATGTGTAGGGTTGGTAATCACAACATCCGCTTCAGGCACCTCATGAAGCATCCTGCTCATTGAAAGCTGACGCTGTTTCTGCTTGATTCTCTGCCTGATTTCCGGATTGCCTTCAGTCTGCTTGTATTCCTCCTTTACTTCTCTCTTTGACATCCTCAAATCTTTTTCGTACTGCCACCACTGATATAAGTAGTCCACTGCAGCTATTAACAACATAACAACGCTGATGGTAATACCGGCTTTTATGGTAGCATGTACAATATATGCTGCAGATGCAGTTACATCCATTTTCATCGTCTTTATAACATGCACCGTCTCACTGTTCAGGCATAAATATGCTATGTATGCGATAATCGCTATTTTAAGCAGCGCCTTGACAAGTTCAAATGCTCCTCTTACAGAGAATATTCTTTTAAACCCGTTTACCGGGTTAAGTCTTTCTGGCTTGAACAAAAGCGCCTCCCTGTTCAAGTTAAATCCTACCTGTACATAACTTGATATAACTCCTGTGATTACCGCCACTCCAAATACCGGCAGCATAACCTTCCCCATCACCATAACTGCTTCAATAAACAATCTTGTAAGTGCTGCCCCATTGTACAGACTGTCTATCTCTTTATACCTGTTAATAGTTTTTGAAGCAAAACCATGCAGCTCACTGTATATAAAGTTGCCAGAAAGCTTAAGTGACAGTAACACAAACAAAACTACAAGAGCAGAACCGATTTCCCTGCTCTGCATTACGTGTCCCCTTTTTCTTGCTTCCTGCCTCTTCCTTGCTGTGGCCTTTTCGGTTTTTGATCCGCCTTCATCGGCAAAAAGCTGTATGTCTATATGGAATTTTTGGTCTCCTTTGTTCCTGTCACGGAGAAAGACTTTCCAAAAAGCGGTGCATTTCACCTTCCATTCCCCCAAATATCTCCTGCAGCAATGTTATGTATACGGGTATTGTGATTAGCATTACAGCAATGCCCATCATTATCTTAAGAGGCATTCCAAGCACAAACACATTCAGCTGCGGCACCGCTCTTGCCATTATTCCAAGAGCAACATTTGCCATAAGAATAACTGCGGTCACAGGAGCTGCAATCCTGAATCCTATTATGAATACATTTCCAAACAGCCTTATTATATCATCAAGCAGGTTGTTATTAAA
>CAYYGK010000331.1:0-2244 GCA_964471145.1 uncultured Eubacteriales bacterium
CAATAAATGCCTTTACCGAATCAGGGTTAAGGTTGTCTGCAGCAGCATCATCGTTAAACCACTCGCCCGGTCCGGATACCTCCCTCCTGAAAACAAGCAGCACTTCTCCACTGCATGGTTTGGCACTGTCATTATCCTTAAGCCTGGTACAGTTCAAGAGTTTTTCACCTGAAATATTGGCACTGAAGACTGCCAGAATACTTTCGTCATTCTCATAACCACCCTGTGATATTTCGAGTGTCAGGGCCTTTGCCCGGAATGCATCGCCTCCCCTTGCGGGCACCAGTCCCCCTGCGGCTCCTGACGGCCACCTGTCCTCATCGTACAGCCAGGCACCCATTCCGCTAACTGATGCTTCTTTCACCGACTCTCTTATGCATTCCATCCACTCAGAACCCATGTATTCCGTTTCAAGCCCTTCACGCGAATGCATGAAAAACCCTCCCATGCCCTTATCCTTCATGTCCCTTATCTGTCTTTTCAGTTCCTCAGGGCACATCCTGTCACTCCATGCCCAGAACGGAGCCGACCTGAAAGATGCCGGGGGATTTTTAAACCCTTCTCTCAACTGATTGTATTTAGTATTCTGCAAATAATCACACTCCACTTCCCTTTTTTAGTCCAAGGTCATTCCATCCTGGAAAATCAGGAGCAGGTTCTCCTTTTGATTTCAGGTATTCGGTCCCTGTGGACGAAGTGAGCCAGTACTTTCTGGAAAGTCTCTCAAACGTTGTCCACATTTCTTCTACAATATTGAGGTCGGGGGCCTCCCACCCCTTTCCTGCCTTGTACCTTTTAAGCATTTCTCCCTGTTTTTTACCCATCTGTCTTATCTGTGAATCTACTATGCTCCTGCCCAACTCCCTGCTGGGATAGAGATTTTTCTTTTCATTATAGGACAGCGGGAACCTGCTTCCCCACCACCTGTCAAATCTCTTTCCCTTCTCTTTTTTCTCCACCCTGTCCATATCTACAAGTTCAGGTCTTAGCTCCATAAGCTGTGAGGTTTCGACTACTCCTGCATGGTCACCCATGAAGCCCTCATAATCTATTAGTTCCCAGTCTGCATAAGCCTCTATCACCATCGGGGATCCGGTATAATATGTGTAAAAATCACAAAGCAGCTGCATGTCTTTTTCCACTCCACCGTAATGGCCTGTGACAAGCATGACTGCCTTAAACTTCCTTGCATCAAAAGTTCTCAGATGGTAAAGCACCGTATGGAGAAATATCTCCCCGCTCAATGAATTAGACAGTATGTTTCTCCAGTCAAGATCCATTTTCCTGCAAAATGTATACATAAAAGCGGGATTCTCCTGGACATGCCATACAAAAGGCGGCATAACCATGCCACCATGCCTGACTGCCGCCCTCTCACACAGCTCCTGAACCTTCAGCCAGTCAAGTCCGAGAGCGTTATATGCCCCATGGGCCTCCGCAAGTCCGTAGGGGCAGTAGCAGAAAGGACACTCTTCCAGACACTTTACAAACTCATCCGGAAACATTTCCTCCCATCGCACCTTTTTGTATTCAGTCATAATACAACTCCCTTCAGCCAAGCACTCATTGTATTTTTTTTTAAAAGGGGTGGAGCTGCTTACAACTCCACCCCAAAAAAGCTTCTTGCTATTCGCCCATCCTCTCCAGGTACCTGTTATGCATTGACTGGAACATTTTTGTCAGTTCATCGATGTTCATTTTTTTGAGAGCATCTACATAGCTGTCAAAGTTGTCCAGCGGCTCCTGTCCGTTGATGAATTTTGCTGTCATTTCATCAATGTAAGTCATTGCATCGCTCCAGTACATGTTCTTGACTTCCTGCTCATCCTCTGTAAACGGAAGAATAACCATTGGAGCCTTGTAGTAAGGTTTCTGGCGCTGGTCTGCCTCTCTCATCCATTCAGGCCATTGCCTGAACCAGCCTTCTGCAGACTGTCTGTGGGAAAACGGCTGCTGCCCGGCCCCGATTTCTGTGAGGTTTTCTATATAACTCTTATCCGGGTCATAATAAAGCTCCTTCTTTTTACCATCTTCAACAGTATAGGTAAGTCCCTCTATCCCCCAGTTTTGGAGTGTATGCACTTCTTCGGAGCCGAAAACAAAGTCCAGCCATCTCATAGCAATTTCTGGTTTTTTACAATTGTTTGTAATGGCGCATTCGTCTCCGGGTACCGAAATCATCTTAAGCATGTATTGAGCCCCGTGAGAACCCTTAAGGGGTTTTTCAGGAGTATAAATCGCAGG
>CAYYGK010000332.1:0-2232 GCA_964471145.1 uncultured Eubacteriales bacterium
CCTTGTACTGGACAGTAAAACAATGAAATCATTTCTTCCCTACAGTAAGTATGTGGAAGCGGGAATAAATGCTGCAGCAGGCAGTGACCATATGATAAAATATGACCCTGTTAAGTCCAGAAATCCGTTCAACCCGTTTATCGGTCTTTACAATATGGTTGCCGCAGGAACAAGGCAGGGTACTGCCCTGGCAAGTCACAACTGCATATCAAGGCAGCAGGCACTTGGAATGTATACCATAAATGCCGCACGCGCTTCTTTTGATGAAAACTTCAAGGGAAGTCTTGAAACAGGCAAGGTGGCAGATTTTACGGTATTGTCTGATGACTACTTCAACTGCGTACAAAGCCGGATAAAGGATATTAAGTCAGTGCTGACGGTAGTTGACGGCAAGACAGTGTATGTTAACAGCACCCTTCAAACTTGACCGGGCAGATATAAAGCAATATAATATTGCTAAAATATTAAAAGGATTATTATATGAAGAAAACCAGAAAGAGGGACTCAACACGTTCAAAGACGGATATTCTTAAAGCTGCAGAACAGGAATTTGCCGAAAAGGGTTTCTATGGTGCAAGAATTGACAGCATTGCAAACAATGCAGGTATCAACAAGAGGATGATATATGAATACTTCGGAAACAAGCAGGAGCTGTACAAACAGGTCCTTACCAGTGTATACAGCAGGCTGACCGACAGAGAAATGGGGCTGTTGGCAAAAGACATCAATGGTGTGGATGCAATACGAAAGATTATAAGGCTGTATTTTGAGTTTCTAAGAGACAACCCTTCATATGTAAACCTGATTCTGTGGGAGAACCTCAGCAGGGGGAAGTATGTACAGCAGACCGATATAACCGGGATAAAGGCATCTGCGTTTGAGAAGATAAGGCAGATCATAAATGACGGCAAGAAAGCCGGCGTTTTCAGGCAGAATGTTGATACGGAACAGGTAATACTATCGATACTCACATATACCTTTTCATATTTCTCAAACAGGTATACCCTTTCCAAACTCCTTGGCAGGGACCTTGCGGATGAAGAGAATATGAGGAAGCGGGAAGCAAACATAACTGAAATGATACTGGAATTTATAACTTAGTATCCTTTACAAAAATCAACCACATTGTTGAGTTCTTTTCCCTCAATATACCTTTTGAGGTTACAGGTGAAAATAGCTATACTCCGTTCATTTGTTGTTGGTGACATTCCAGCAGTATGGGAGGTGATTATTACATTTTCCATTTTCCAAAGCGGATTACCCGGCGGCAATGGTTCTGGTGAGGTTACATCAAGTCCCGCACCTGCGATTCTCTTTGTCATGAGTGCATTAATCAGTGCTTTCTGGTCAATTGCACTACCACGCCCTACATTTACTATGAATGCATTTTGTTTCATCAATTCTATCTTGTCTTTTGAAATTAGTCCTGTTGTTTCAGTTGTAGCAGGCAGTGCCAGCACTATATAGTCTGAATTGGAAAGTATGGCATCAAGACCTTCATTCACATACAGTCTGTCAACATAGTCAGGCTTTTTACAGTGATGCCTTCTCATAGCAAGCACCCTTGCTCCCAGGGCTTTACACCGCACAGCCACTTCAGTGCCTATATCACCAAGACCCAGGATTCCCACTGTAGAATTGAAAAAATCCCTTTGCCCTTTGTGTCTTATCCACCTTGACTGCAGCTGATCTCTTATATGAAGGTGAAGGTTACGGTTAAAGGCAAGCATAAGGGAAAGAACATGTTCAGCCATATTTCGGCCAAATGTACCTGACCCATTGGTTAGTATTACTTCATTACCTGCATAAATCTCCCTGTCCTTGTAACCATCTGCACCTGCACTTGGTACATGCAGCCACTTCAGCCTGCGCGCATTTTTAAGCTTATTTAGTTCAGGCCAGCCGTATATGATTTCAGCCTCACCAAGATACCTGTCATGCTTTTCTCCCGGCTGCACAGTATTTAACGTGCTGGATGGAGAAACCTCTGTTATCCTGTCAAGCTGCTGTTCATTAAAGTAAAATAAGTCTGAAAGTATAACAAGGATATTAACCTGGTTGTTCACATTCATTCCTCCAGTTGTATTGTCGCAAATATCTTTGTTAATTATATCATTTCTAATGTATAAGGCAAAAAGTGTTCTGCCGGAAACCATGATGCGCTTTGAGGGAAGAAAACATAATAACAGCTTCCCAGAAGAAGCTTGATGTTTTCTGACAGTATTTCTACCA
>CAYYGK010000333.1:0-858 GCA_964471145.1 uncultured Eubacteriales bacterium
CCATAAGGCAACAAAAAAAAGCGGGGCAGTGTTCATAAAGAAGTATAAAGGAGCGGAAAGGCTGGTGGTTTTCGGAGATAACCTGAATGATTTGTCCATGTTTGAAGCGGCTGATGAGAAGTACGCTGTATCAAATGCGCATCCCCTGGTAAAGGAAAAGGCGGATGAAGTGATAGACAACTCTGATTCTAACGGGGTGGCACGCTTTATAAAAGAGCGGTTTAGAATATAAGGAGTATCAGCACCTGCAAAAGACCGATAAGAAAACCAAGCACTGCACCCAGCTGTTCAATGTGCCTTAGTTCATCTGCAGCAACTGATATGATAATCCTTTCAAGCTGCTTCATATCAAAGCCGTTTACCTTTTCTGCAACTACTGATGACAGACTTACCTTTCCCGGTGCATCTTCAACCAGTGCAGTTATCTGATTTCTAAGCAGTCTGTCACCCTCGCCGTCAAAGAAATCACGCAGATACTTTTCAACTGCCTTCTCCATTGCGGCAAAGACAAGGGGTATTTTGGCGGAGGCGGTTTCCATTATGCTCTTTATTACCCCTTCCTTGATCTGGGATATGCTTTCGTCGGATACATACCTTTCCAGCATTTCGGTAAAAGAAACAAGCTCCCGGTCGATAATCTCCCCAAGCCTTGCCCCGATTTCCTCTTTACGGCGCGGGACTAGACCCTGTATGGTAAGATTTACAACAGGTATCCTGACCGGGTTTACCGGGCGAAATATGAGTTTTATTGCAAGCCTGTTTGTATACCACCCTATAAGTGCGCACACCGGTGCTGTCAAACCAATTTTCAGGTATTCAGTAAATTCCATGATTTAATTGTACTATACATAACCTATG
>CAYYGK010000333.1:868-2225 GCA_964471145.1 uncultured Eubacteriales bacterium
CCTATGATGAAAATCTTTTTTTTACCGTTTCATGTGCAAGAAGCTCATGTGTATCGTCCAGTTTGTCAAGACCGGTAAATTGGTCACCATATCTTAACTTCAATGCAGTTTCAAGGATATGGTCTGCAAGATAAGGGTTTTTTGGAAGAAGGCTGCCATGGCAGTATGTGCATATTGTGTTTCTGTAAACAGCTCCCTCAAAGCCGTCTTCGCCGTTGTTGCCAAAGCCTGAAACAACGCGGCCCAGAGGCTTTACATTTTCTCCAAGGTAGGTCCTGCCCGAATGGTTTTCAAATCCTACAATACTTACAGGGTCAGAAAAGCCGGAAAGGCTGCAGTTAAACACCAGATTTCCTATAAGGCGTTTTTTTCCTCCTATGGTCCACAGGTCAAGTGCATCTAAAAATTCCATCTCATTGCCGTCCCATGACCTGTAGTATTTGCCAAGAAGCTGGTAACCGCCGCATACGCACAGAAAAACCCTGTCGTTTTGTATTGCGTTTTTGATTTCTGTACCCTTGTTCTCCAACAGGTCCTTCCGGATAATTGTCTGCTCATAATCCTGTCCTCCTCCCAGAAAGACTATGTCATGGTCCTCCGGGCAGTATGCATCTTCAAGGGTCACACTGCTTATGGTTACACCGATGCCTCTCCACAGTGCTCTCATCTTAAGTGCGGCAATGTTTCCCCGGTCACCATAGAGGTTAAGGAGGTCGGGGTAAAGGTGGCATATGTCCAGCTTGAGCATTTAAACACTCCTATCTCCAGAATTTTTTAAGTCCGAACCTTGAACGCAGTACCTTCCTTACTTCAAACATGGCAGTGTATGTGGGAAGTATGAACAGCGTCCCTTTGTCAGGCAGGCAGTCCAGCGAATCGTCAATAAGTTTTGAATAGTCTCTCCGGACACATATGAACTGTGTGTCTATACCTGCATATTTGAGCCTTAAAGCCATGTCTTCTGCTCTTGTTCCTCCTGTATAGAACATCCGGGTGTTATGCTCGACCTGTTTGAGAATTTCAAAGTTTACATCCCAGAGCCAGGATATGTCTGTGCCGTCTGCATAGTTGTCATTTATGAGGAATGCAAGCATCATGGGGCCATTTTCCGAGATCAGGTAGTCAAGCACCTGGTTAAAGCCGGTAGGGTTCTTTACAAGTATAAGGCGGATGATGCGTCCGTTCTGTTCAACCCTTTCCATCCTTCCAAATGAACTCTTGAAGGTTTCAAGTGATTTGATGGTATTGCCTGGCTGAAGGTTAAGGGCCTTAGCACATGCACAGGATGCAAGCGCATTATATATGTTATAAAGGCCGGGCAGATTTATATGTACCTGGGCTATTGAATCACCCAATC
>CAYYGK010000334.1:0-2215 GCA_964471145.1 uncultured Eubacteriales bacterium
CTTTTTAAATTGGTTTACATAATAAAAGTATACCATAAAAAAAGGTCCCTATAAATGCCATGGAAAGCTTTGAATATTAAGATTTCTTTACAGTGATATTACTCATGGAACTTTACATAATAAATAGACGTCAGTCAGTATAATTTCGTTTTGCCCACTCATTTGCTTCCTTTACCTTCTCCTGGTGGGACCAGTCTACCTGGTTGTTTGAATGAAGACGGCTGCCGTAGAAGTGAATGCAGAAATGTCCGTCCATATCATTGTTTTTTACCGCATCCAGATTATAGCCTTTCCCGTATCCTCCACTCCTGGAATTAAGGTAGGCATTTGCAGCATACCTGTCCAGCCCCGCATGTGGCATGGAGTTCATTGACGCTGCAAATTCCATGCCATTAACCTTGACAATTATTGCACGTCTTGACCAGCTCCACCGTCCACATATTTTTTTCATTATTTCCGTATCCTGTTTTGTAAGGGTTTCAGTATCTGAATGGTTTACACCGTATGTCCTTTTTACATTGAAACTGAGCCCTGTCTTTATATCATAAACAACAGCTGTTGTTCCCACTTTTAATATTCCACTGACAACGCTCCAGTGACTCATATAGTTCATATTTCTGTCAGCATCCCTTGAACCTGATGTTGTGTTCTGTTTCCCATCCATCAGGTTGTGTATGGCAGCAAGCGTCTCCTTGCCTGCAATACCGTCCATGCTTAAACCATTTGCTTTCTGGAAATCGATTACAGCCCTGTGCGTCAATTCACCGAAATACCCTGTTGCCTCTACATGCAGGAACCCAAGGTCTACAAGGTTTTCCTGAAGACCCATTACTTCTTCTCCAGACATGCCCTCCTTGAGAACCCTGTCAAAAAGGATCTCATCTATCAGCCCGAGCGTATCGCTGCCGGCTATGCCGTCAGGATAAAGTCCATATGTCCTTTGGAAATTCATGACTGCATATTCAGTGATTTCCCCGTAATATCCCGTGGGTTCAACGTTAAAGAAGTCAAGCTCTGCGAGATGTTTCTGAAGCATGTAGACCTCAGTGCTCTCAACGCCTTTAGTGAGAAGCCCTCCTGCCTGCACACAGACCGGGCAGACGACAAGAACAGTACATAAGACAATAACCATAAAGTATTTGAGTGACCTCTTGTCACAAAGCATATGTTCCCCCAAAACAAATACCTCACTAACTTATATATTACGGCTACTGGTTCATTATACCACTTTTCCGGTAAACTTCAAATACCCAAATTAAAAAAAAATTATAGGCCTGTTTTCCTATGCAGTATACAGGCAAAAAACACAGGATACCCCTTTACCTTACCGGAATACCCTGTGAATCATGTTTACAAGCTGCAACTACTCGCCAATCATCTGCTGTACAATAAGTTTGCCGTATGCAGGACTTTCTACTACACCTATGCCTGTATGGCTGAATTTAGGATTGAGAAGATTACCTTTGTGGTTGTCATCCTCCATCCATGCATCAAAGGCTCCTTGAAGAGTCTTGTTCCCTGCAATGTTTTCGGCAGCGCATTTGAATGACACATTATATTTCCTCATCATATCCCACGGCGAACCAAACCGGGCAGACGTATGAGAAAAATATCCATTGTCAAGCATGTCCTGGACCTTGAGCCTTGCCACCCTCATAAGCTGTGAGTTTACCTTGAGAGGAGAAAGCCCCTCTTCTTCCCTGGCCCTGTTTACCATCTCAAGAAAGCTGCTTTCGCTTTCAGATAGGCTTACCAGGTCCTGTGCCGCAGTTTCTTTCTCATTGTCCTTTTCTTCCTGTTCGTTTTCTTTTTCCTCTTCAGCAGTCAATTCTGCAGAAGTGGAAACCTTAATGTATTTCCCGTGGACACATCCAAAGCATCCGCTCTTTACATCAATGACTGCGTACCAGCTTCCCATCTTGCCGATCACCTTGACAGCCTGTCCCTTTTTGAGCACACGTATGATGTAATAGTCGGTAGACGGACCCTGCCGCATATTGAGGTAATACGCAGTCACCACCCCATGAGCATAGTTCACCCTTTCAAACATAGGTGCCGCACCTTCAGCCTGGTTTTTAAAAACCGGCGTTCCCGGTAATACGCCTAACAATAGCGCCAGTATTACCAGAAAAATAATTCTTTTCTTCATAATATCCCTCCAGAGAAAAAATTTTTGCTGTAACATGTCACTATAGTATTATTGACAACTTTTTAT
>CAYYGK010000335.1:0-2200 GCA_964471145.1 uncultured Eubacteriales bacterium
TATCTTTCAGTAAGAAGCATATTCAATCCCTCGCATTATTATTGTATAATCAGATTATACATAAAACAGAAAGATTTTTAAACCTTTTTGGTTCCGGCTTGTCGGGGTTAGGTATAATATATGGTCTGCAGCGTGCGGACATCCCCCGTCCACATTACCTATATGAGCATTACATCCAGGCCATAACTGCCTGCCATTCCTGCCAGTTTTAAATCTGAGCATACAAAGATAATTGATTGCGAAGACCTGTTTAAATGAAGTGCTGTTGCCAGCTGAAGTGCCTCTATAGGAGTAAGGTATTTTTGATCTATTAAGGATATTCCTTCAACTATTACTTTTGATGTTGTAGAAATTGATATTAATATCCCTTTTGATATGTCCTTTAAGAACCTCGTTTTTATAATTGCATATACTTTTTCATCGATTTCTCCTGATACTTCGCATTTTCTTTTAAGGTTGGACAATATTTCAATTACTGTAAGGTCCGATATATAGATATCTGTTTTCTCAGAAAAGATATCATCCAGCTTATCAGTCCCTTCTTCTTTAATATATCTTTTGAACAATGAGCTTGTATCAATGAAAAAACTACTCATAGTTTATCTTCTTCCCTGATTTCCCTGACCTGCCTGCTTAAATCGCCTGTATTATATTTTGCACATATTTCTCTTACCTGTGATATTTTCAGGCTGTCACTTGCTTGTTTTCTTGCATATCTTATAAGTTCTGATTTTTCATCATGACTCAGTATAGGACTTAGAATGATTTTTCCGTCACATATCTCCCCCTTCAGGTGCATTCCTTCCGTTAAGCCAAGCTTTTTCCTCATATTCAGCGGAATGGTTATCTGACCTTTAGAGGTTATCTTTATTCTATTCATATGACTGCTCCTTATTCCTTACTTCTTACTTTCAGTATAACCGCAGCCAAACCGGATGTCAACACCTGTTTTAGAATAAGCAATTTGCTTATAATGATAATAATATTGCTGTATGAGAATACTAAACAGGGCTTGGTATTGCATGGATATAATTATATAATGGTTACAGGAATGGAGGAACAGATAAATGAAAAAAACAGGTGTAATAAGACTACTGTCGGTAACATTTGCATTTATAATGATGCTTGGAGTTTCAAGCGGCTGCCAGAAAAACGGGAAGGTTCCGCCAGAACCCAAACCTCCCTCTGAAGAGTTAAAGGCTATTTTGCCCCAGACTCCCGGATACAAATGGGTGTACAGCGGTTTTGCGGAATACGGGCATACCATGGAGCTAAAATCAGTAAATCCTTCTGAAAAAAATGTGGTTTACAAAATAGAAGGAGAAGTTTATGATGCGTCCGGAGGAGAAGGAGGAGGAGATTACAGTCTCTATCTTGAATATGAGGTAACAGACAATGCCCTGATAATGAAAAAGCAATCCGAGAGGATGATGGACGGCTTCTCTGAACTGGAGCTTCTGCGTCTGCCTCTTCAAAAGGGTACGCAGTGGGAGCAGAATGCCACGCACAAGGACGGTACGGAATACCTCCTTACCTGTTCAATAACGGAAGTAGAGGGCGAAGCGGAAAACACTGTATATACTGTTGAGTATAATGACCAAAACAGTGATTTCTATGAAAAGCGCAAGTTCCGCCAGAACAGGGCTGTAGTCTCTTTTGAAACGCTCTGGAAGAGCGGTGAGGACTCCTTTGATATAGGGTACCGGATTTATGATGAGGCATCCGGTTCACAGAATGAAACGCTTCTTAACTCCTTTCTCCCCCCCACGCAGAAAGTATTCAGGTATTTCGGGCTTGCCGAATATGCACATGAGGGTAAAATGGTCATGCTAAGCTCAGGTCCGGGCAGGGGAGTCTACCAGTTCAACGGTGAATTCAGGGACGGATCCGGCATTCCAGGTGAATTCAAGGTAAGGTATGATTTTGATTATGAAAAAGGAACTGTCACAGAAACTGTTGTTGAAAATACCCGCAGTGAAAAGAATGAAGTGAACTCAAGGATGCATGACCCTGCTATATTAAAGCTGCCGCTTGAGGCAGGAAACAAATGGCAGCAGGAAATAACCTTCAACGGTGAAAAGAAGACAATGACTGCCGAAGTTGTAAGCATAGCATATGAAGGCCGGACCTTCTACACGCAGATGAGAAGCGGCCCGCCGATATACACCATACGTTATACAGTCAGTGATGTACCGGGCTA
>CAYYGK010000336.1:0-2199 GCA_964471145.1 uncultured Eubacteriales bacterium
ATTAGCCCTTTTATAAGGCTTATGTGGACTTTTTTTCTTTTTTTTGTTAATTTCTAAAATCAAAGGGCACATATATGACTCTGATTTAGCTGCGGCACCGCTTTTCACCTTTTTTAAAAGCAATTTTACAGTTTATTTTTATTAGTTCAAGCGTTTGTCCTAGAAGTGTGTATCAGCATATGACAGGGATAAAAACATAAACTCCCTTATAAGCAAAGACCTGCAGCAGTCAATAATATCAGAATTTTCATACACCTATGACAACAACAGCAATATCATATCTGAGACAAATGACGGGCAGACTACTGCGTATACTTATGACAGTAGAAACAGGCTGAAGACAGCTGACTACCCCTCAAGAGGCTTGGAGAGTTATACGTATGACAATGCAGGCAACAGGCTTTCAAGAGTCCTTGGAACAGTAACAGAAAACTACCAGGATGACAACAGGAACAGGCTGACCCAGAGGACAGTTGATGGTATAATATCAGCATATACGTATGACAGCAATGGAAACCTGTTAAGTGAAACGGTACAGGGACAGACAACATACTATGAGTATGACGTATTTAACAGGCTGATAGAAACAACCAGTCCCGATGGCACATGGATGACAAACAACTATGATGCTCTTGGGTTAAGAACATCGGTCCTTGAAAACGGAATATGGACAGGCTTCACTTTTGACGGAGCAAACATAATTGCAGAAACAAATGCGGACAATGAACTTACCAAAAGGTATATCCGGGGTCACAGCCTGCTGGTACGGCAGGATTCAACACAGATTGGCTATTACCTGCATAATGCCCATGGTGATGTAACCGCAATAACTGATTCATCAGCACAGATACTCAACCAGTACACATATGATGCCTTTGGCAGAACTGTAAGCAGTATGGAGACGGTTCATAACAGATTCATGTATGCAGGGGAACAATTTGACCACATCACCAGCCAGTACTACCTGAGAACAAGATACTATGACCCATCCACAGGCAGGTTCACCCAGGAAGACCCTTTCAGGGGAGACGGCCTTAATCTCTATGCATATGTATCAAACAATCCGGTAAAGTATGTTGATCCCTGGGGGCTTTGTAAGGATGAATCTGGTAACAGTAGATATGAAAATGTATTGGATTTAGTATCAGCTTACCCTTCTGAGAATTTTATTGAGGAAGGTCTTAAGTATTATAGTTCAGCTTGGACTGGTGAGATAAAAGGTGTATACGGTTATGTGACAGGAACAATTAATTCTGTTGGAAGTCTTATAAATGACCCTGTTAATATAATCGTAAAACCTGCAATTGTTAATATGTTTGCTTTTGCCCCTGGAAGTGAGTTAACCAAAGCTGGTAGAATAGCAAAAGCATATAAGTTGAATCAATTTGCAGATTATGCTGATTCCATTAATAGCGGTATAAATAAATTTGTCGAAGCCGATTCATATCATAAGACAGCATATGTTTCAGAAGTTGTTACAGAGATAACTGCTGCAGTAGGAACAAGTAAAGCATTAGGAGAGCTTGGAACCTGGGTAAAAGGGAAAATTCCAAGGGCAAGATTTTCATTTGGACTATCTGAGAAGTTTAAGAAATTATTTAGAAGAAATAGAGGTATTGAGGGAGCGGGTGAAGCTCCGAACAAAGTTAGTGACTTGGCAAAAGATATGAAAAGTTGGTTGGGTGAGGATGCGAAAGTAATCACAAACAAAGCAGGTGATAAAATATTTTTATCAAAAGACGGAACGAAGAGAATTCGATTTGACATAAACAAACCACATCCTCACAATAGTCCACATGGTCATATTGAGGAATTGAAGAATGGCGAGTGGGTTGGTAACGGTCAATTGTATCCTAAAGATGTTCCGCAGAACTGACGGAGGTGAATTAGATGAGGATGCTTGATGGTGAAAGAGACATAGCGATTGACAATTTGACTTTGTACCTAAAAAAGAGCGAAGCAATAGAATTACTTGGTTCACTTAAAAGAATAATTGAAGCAGAGGATTATGGTATGCATATTCATGTAAGTGAAGACTCGTACCAAAGAGAAGTTACAGTATTGCTATACGATGAGAATAATATTGATAGTTTGAATGAGCGGTCAAAGAAGCTTATACTTGAAGGAGAATAGTTCAATAATCGTACACTACAGGCGGTTATCTACAACGGATAGCCGTCTTTATCTTTTCCTGAAATT
>CAYYGK010000337.1:0-2172 GCA_964471145.1 uncultured Eubacteriales bacterium
ATTTTCAAAGCCAGCCATTTAAAATATTATATTATAATTCTATAGAAACCACTTATTCATTTAAATGTCTTGAATTTGTTTTTTTGTGTCCTATTTTGTCAATGTTCACGTATATTTCTTTACTGTGAGTTTAAATGTCTTAATTTAGGAAGCCCGGCGGGGTTATTCCTCTTTCAAATAGGAACGAAAGCCGGGTTTGAGCACAAATAATTGTTTGGTGATATTCTCCTATATTTGTTGAAAAAACCAGAGAGGTAACAGGTATTATTACCTGCCGCTTCCGAAATTAGCCTTTTTAAAGGTCATATAGTTAACGGTTTTGTGTACTATTTGTCAATATATGCTTCAACACCGTATTCCAGAGGGTCATTACCTCTTTCCCAGGCTCCTACATCAGGCCCGTTTCCTTTTGCATTATCATTGAAATTATCTATCCTGATTCCACTGTCAACACCCGGAGTTTTTGAATCAAGGAAAAACTCCAACTCCCCATTCAGGCTGTCATATATGGGCGAGCCTTTTATTCCGTTTTTTTCCTGTGGTATAGGCGAAACAATTTTTCCGTTGTAAAGGTCATAATCAAAATCATTAACATTCTCACCTTCTGTTGCTGTACTGTTGTCATATATGCTATCGGCTTCGTCCTTATATACATGTAGAATATTGTTCCTTGACACAACAGATGTCATAATCCCAGCACTTCCATCAAGGCCGGCAGAGCAGCCGAGAGGGTATTTCATACCTTCAGGAGCCTTTCTCTGATACAGGGTATTATGAAAAAAGAATATTCTGCCATCCCCGTAATACTTTCCACTGTCAGTCTGTGAAGAACCAGCTTTAATTCTTCCTCTCGGGTCTTCGTCTGAACTCAGGGAGGGCCCTTTTCTGCTTCTATCAACTACATTACGCCAAATGTATATGGGTCCCAGTGATACAGGAACAAATGCTATAGCACTGTATGTGGTATCTATGTAGTTGCCCCATATTCTTACATTCATGCCGCCTCCCTCTGCCTCAATTGCATTATCCCAGCATCTTTCTATATAATTTCCATATATGTCAGAGTCAGGTCCTGGAAATCCTTCATTGCTGAAGTTTGGTGCACCTCCAAAGGCATCATTAAAACAATGGTTTTCATCCGAATATACACTGTTGTATCTTATTATATTCCTTCCTTTGTTGCCGAAATTCAGTGTCACCACCTGGGGTCCTGCCGGATGATATTCATCGTTATACGCTTTTCGAGCTTCCTCCCAACTGTTTGAGTCAGTAGCAGGGTCATGAAACCTGTTTCTTTGTATTATCAGATTGTCAATTTTTTCTCCCTCTCCGAAAATTGCAGAATCAAAATCCCTTCCCCAGCCATCACCTGCATCACTTCCCCAGCCCGAAATATCACAGTTTTCTATTACTACATGGTGAGAGCCGTTTGCAAATATTATACCGTGCTGTTGAGGATTCTTTATATTTATGCCCCTTATTATTACGTATTGAGCCTGTACAGTAAGTCCAAACTGCTTTTTATGCCCAATATCTATAATCGCTTCCTTTCCTTCTTCAGGCGTATACAATACGTACCCGTCCGGAGTGCCGGATTCTTTTATTTTAAAAGTTGTATCGGAAAATTCGGGCACTATTATTGTCTTTGCTACCGGAAAGTTCTCATCCAAAGTTGCTTTCTTTTCTTCAAACGGTTCTTTCCCTCCCTCTTCGCTGACCTTCACGGTATAAAGCGTCCCGGGGGCAAGATTTACTAAACTTCCTCTGTATTCCCTGTTTTCGCTATCATAAACGAGATCGAGCCCTTTTTCCCATTCCTCGCTTCCTTCCTTTTTATATGTGACACTGCACGGAACATCATGTGAACCTGTATCTGTGCGGTAGTAAACACTTATACAATGAAAAGTAGGTACAAGTTTCAATACGTAATCTTCATTTTCTGATTCTAACTGACTTGTTTTTTTTGTGCTATCTGCAGTTCCCTTATCCTTGCATTCACATCCAGTTAATAAATTCAATAATGCCGCCGCAATTATTATAACCAGAACTTTACGCATTCAAATCAACCTCTTCTTTTATATAAACTTTTCTTTCCCTCAATTGTCTGCAGTATGCCAACCCCTCTATTCGGAGCAGCTTTATTCAACTTCTAATACCTCAATATTGTCAACA
>CAYYGK010000338.1:0-2166 GCA_964471145.1 uncultured Eubacteriales bacterium
GGCATGCAACCAATACAACTATTTTCTATTTGAGGAGGATGTGCAATGAGTATACTGAACGAAATTTCACAGAAACTGCAGCAGGGAAAAGCTAAGGATGTGAAGGAACTTGTTCAGCAGGCACTGGATGATGGCAAAGATCCTGAAGAGGTATTAAATGAAGGTCTCCTTTCGGGCATGAGCATCATTGGAGATAAGTTTAAGAACAATGAGATCTATGTTCCTGATGTGCTGATAGCTGCCCGTGCAATGAATGCAGGTACTGAGATACTCAAGCCGCTTCTTGCCGACAGCGGTGCAAAATCCAGGGGCAAGGTGGTCATTGGTACTGTAAAGGGAGATCTGCATGACATCGGAAAGAATCTGGTAAGGATGATGCTTGAAGGAAAAGGGCTTGAAGTAATTGACCTGGGTACGGATGTTTCGGCTGAAAGATTTATCAGTGAAGCCAAGGCTAACGATGCTCAGATTATTGCCTGCTCAGCACTGCTTACAACCACCATGGGAGAGATGAAAAATGTAGTTGCTTTAGCTGAGGAACAGGGAATACGCAACAAGGTCAAAATAATGGTAGGTGGAGCACCTGTCAATGACAACTACTGTCAGAGCATAGGAGCAGACGCATATGCACCTGATGCTGCATCCGCCGCAGACGAAGCACTGGCAATATGCCAGGCTTAGTAATTATTGCAGCCAAAAGGCCTCCTTTATCCGGGAGGCCTTTTCTATATCTCCATAATTATCGGAAGTATCATTGGTCTTCTCTTGGTTTCTTCATATAGGAACTCTCTTAAGGCATACTTTATGCTTGCCTTCTTTGCAGACCAGTCATTGTTCTTCTTGCCTTCATATCCCTCCAGGGCAGCCTTGGCAATCTCCCTGGATTTCTCCATCAGGTCTTCGGACTCCCTTACGTACACAAAACCCCTGGAGATGATATCCGGTCCTGCAATTATCTGTCCTGTTTCCTTTTCTGTTGTTACAACCACTACAATAAGTCCGTCCTGCGACAGGTGTTTTCTGTCACGAAGCACTATATTGCCTACATCCCCCACTCCCAGTCCGTCTACAAGAACCCTTCCCGCTGTGACCTTTCCGGTTATTTGTGCTGAATGAGGTGTAAGTTCCAGTACATCGCCATGATCCATCAGGAAAATATTATTGGGCGGCATTCCCAGCCTCTCGGCCAGATTAGAATGCTGCTTCAGGTGCCTGTACTCTCCATGGACAGGCAGGAAGAACTTTGGCTTTACAAGCTTGTGCATGAGTTTGAGTTCCTCCCTGCATGCATGCCCCGAAACATGGATCTCAGCAAGTGTCTCATATATAACGTCAGCCCCCTTTTTAAAGAGCTTGTTTATAACGTTGAATATGAATTTCTCATTGCCTGGAATGGGTGTAGCAGATATTATAACCAGGTCTCCAGGTACTATTTCAACTTTTCTGTGATCCGAAACCGCCATCCTGGAAAGTGCAGACATAGGCTCGCCCTGTGTTCCTGTACTTAGAATCACAAGTTCCCCGGGGTTGCATTCGTCTATTTGCTCAATGTCAATCAAGAGTCCTTCAGGAATAGTCATATATCCTGTTTCGGTAGCAGCATTTACTACATTGACCATGCTCCTTCCGCATATGGCAACCCTTTTATCAAACATTACGGCAGCATCAATGACCTGCTGTATCCTGTGGACGTTTGAAGCAAAAGTAGCAACAATTATCCTGCCTGCTGCCTTCATGAATATCTCCTCAAAGGTCTCCCCCACAGTCCTTTCAGACATCGTATACCCTTCCCTCTCTACATTGGTGCTGTCTGCAAGCATCAGAAGTACACCTTCACGGCCAAGTTCTGCAAATCTTGCAAGGTCTATTGTATCTCCTGCAATGGGGGTATGGTCTATCTTGAAATCGGAAGTATGTACTATAAGTCCGACAGGTGTCCGGATTGCAAGGGCCACGGAATCTGCAATGCTGTGGTTTGTCCTGATAAACTCTATCCCGAATTTCCCCAGCTGTATCTTTTGACCTGGGAAAACTGTTTTCAGAGTGACTCTTTCATGCATACCATGCTCTACCAGCTTGTATTTCAAAAGCGCCTGAGTAAGAGTGGTAGCATATACCGGTGCATTTATTTCCTTCAGCAGGTATGGTATGGCCCCAATATGGTCT
>CAYYGK010000339.1:0-2142 GCA_964471145.1 uncultured Eubacteriales bacterium
GTTTTCTGGTAAATTTTATTGCAAAAAAAAACAAACCGGGTTTTTCCGGTCTATTTCTTTAACATTAAATCGCTTTTGCCTCTTTTGAATGCTTCAGCTATTCATTGATATATGAATACAGTTTTGCCAGAGCCTCCGATGTCCTGATTTCTTCCACGGCTGCCGAGTCTCTTTTTTTGTATTCCACTATGCCGTCTGCCGCTTTTCTTCCTATAGTGATTCTTACAGGAATCCCTGTAAGGTCTGCATCCTTGAACTTGACTCCGGGCCGTTCCAACCTGTCATCCAGAACCGCTTCAATTCCTGCGTTACACAGTTCCTCATACATCTTTTCAGCAAGCACTGCCTGCTCCTTTACTTCCATGTTAACCGGCACTATGATGACATGATATGGTGCTACTGAAGCCGGCCATATGATACCGTTCTCATCATGGTTCTGCTCTATTATGGAAGCCATGGTCCTGCCTACCCCGATCCCATAGCTCCCCATAACCATGGGTTTCTCATTGCCTTCCTCATCCAGGTACACACATCCCAAAGCCTTGCTGTACTTGGTTCCAAGCTTGAAAATATGCCCCACTTCTATACCGGGCTCTATATTAAGCCGCTTACCGCATTCGGGGCACAAATCCCCGTGGGTTACATTCCTTATGTCTGCAACACTGTCCACGCTGAAATCCCTGCCGGCATTAACGTTCCTGTAGTGGTAGTCGGTTTCATTTGCACCCGTTATCATATTGTTTATTTCCATTATTTCAGGGTCGGCCACTATTCTTGCCCCAAGACCAACAGGACCTGCAAATCCTACATCCGCACCTGTTGCTTTTGTTACCGTTTCTGCATCCGCCATTTCCAGGCTTCCGCAACCCAAATGGTTCTTAAGCTTTGTTTCATTTACATCCCGGTCTCCCCTCAGCATTACTGCAACAGGTTCATTGTCAGCAACATATATTATTGTCTTTCCAAATCTTTCCGGCGAGCATCCGAAAAACCCGGTAAGCTCCTCAATGGTTCCAACATCCGGAGTGTGAACTTTTCCCATTTCCAGTTCTTCTTCTTTGTCTCTTTCCCCTGTAGAAGGCACAGCCTGTGCAACCTCGTCATTGGCTGCATATCCACAGCCGGGACAGATAGCGGTCATGGATTCTCCAGTATCGGAAGCTACAACAAATTCCTCAGAACCCGTCCCTCCCATTGCACCGCTGTCTGCTTCAACAACCGTATACTCAAGCCCGCATCTGTCAAATATCCTGCAGTATGCATCATGCATTTTTCCGTATGAAATATCCAGACCCTGTTCATCCCTGTCAAAACTGTATGCATCCTTCATGGCAAACTCCCTGCACCTTAGAAGACCGAACCTGGGCCTCCTTTCGTCCCGGTACTTTACCTGTATCTGGTAAAGGTTCAAAGGCAGCGCCCTATAGGATTTTATTTCATTCCTTACTGTTTCGGTGAAAATCTCTTCATGTGTGGGACCAAGGCAGAAATCCCTTTTGCTCCTGTCCTTTAACCTGAACATCTCAGGTCCGAACACCTCCCACCTTCCTGACGCCATATAGGCTTCGGCAGGAAGCAATGCAGACATCAGGAGCTCCTGTGCCCCTGCCCTGTTCATCTCCTGCCTGATTATTGATTCAATTTTTCTAAAGGTTCGCAGCCCCAGCGGTAAAAATGAGTATATGCCGGAAGCCAGTTTTCTTATAAGTCCCGCTCTGAGCATAAGCCTGTGGCTGACTGCTTCCGCCTCAGCTGGGTTCTGTCTTAGGGTTGGCAAAAACATCCTGGAAACTCTCATAGTTCTTCTCCTGATTTTTTGTTTTACTATACTATACAGGCAGGCTCATGTCAATCATCGTCGGCCTGTCGTCTAGGTCTATATCTCTTTTTGATATATCCTTTTTGAATTAACAGTTAATCCAGTTACAAGCATAAATATTTGTCCATTGGGGTCAATATACATAACCGGATTATTAGTACAATAAGCAAATACATTGCGTGTTAATATTTCACCTGGATTCCCCAGGTTGGAGTCCGCATTCAAAAACCTGCCCCACTCAGGGCTGTAGTACCTGCTCTGCAGATAATAAAGGCCGGTTTCAGTGTCATACCTGTACCCTCTATACCTGTAGGGGTTCTTTA
>CAYYGK010000340.1:0-2137 GCA_964471145.1 uncultured Eubacteriales bacterium
TCAAGTTCGACCTTTACCGTAGGCCTTCTGAACGCACTTTATGCACTCAGTGGGAAGCACTGTGATAAAAAAGAGCTGGCTGAAACAGCCATTTATTTGGAACAGGACCTGATAGGTGAGAATGTGGGCTCGCAGGATCAGATTTCTGCTGCTTACGGCGGGTTTAACAGGATAGATTTTGGTCCGGAAGGATTCAGTGTCTCACCCCTGATTGCTGACAGCCAAAAGCTTGAAACATTCAGGCAGCACCTGGCACTGTTTTTCACAGGAGTTTCCAGGACTGCAAGTCTTATAGCCGGGGAACAGATACGCAACACATCCATCAAGAAAAAGGAACTTGCCAGGATGTATGAAATGGTAAAGCTGGCGGAAGATATGCTAATAAATGGAGCACAAACCGAAGATCTGGGGAGGCTGATGCATGAGAACTGGCTGCTTAAAAGAAGCCTGTCGGATAAGATATCCACTGTCTATATTGACTATGTTTATGATAAGGCAAGGAAAGCGGGTGCCTGGGGAGGCAAGATACTTGGTGCAGGCGGTGGAGGATTCATTCTGTTCATTATAAAGCCGGAACTGAAAAAGCAGCTTCAAAAGAGTCTTAAGGGCCTCAAGCATGTACCTTTTGGGTTTGACACGACCGGAAGCACCATTATTTGTAATGGCGGGGGACTGATAGAGCAATGAAAAAGCAAGTAGAAATAACCGGGGAAGAAATGCTGAAGATGTACCGCATAATGCTGAAAATCAGGAACACAGAACTTGAGATTGCCGCACGCTACATGGAGGATGAGATGAAGACACCGGTTCACCTTTATATAGGACAGGAGGCTGTTGCGGCGGGTGTTTGTGCAAATCTTAACAGGGAGGATTACCTTTTCAGCAACCACAGGGGCCACGGCCACTATATTGCCAAGGGAGGAGATATAAAGTCCATGATTGCCGAACTTTACAACCGTGAGACGGGATGCTCCCGCGGCAGGGGCGGTTCAATGCATCTTGCTGATCCTGATGCGGGTATGCCGGGTTTTTCTTCAATAGTAGGAGGGTGCATACCTGTTGCTACAGGCAGTGCACTGGCTTCCGTGATGCAGGGCAATGGAAGGGTGAGCACGGTGTTTTTTGGTGACGGTGCGGTTGAGGAAGGGGTCCTGTATGAAAGCGCCAATTTTGCTTCACTCAGGAAACTGCCTGTCATATATGTGTGTGAAAACAACAACTATGCGGTGTGTTCCCCTTTAAAAAGCAGGCAGCCTGACAGGTTTATTCACCTGAGGCTTAAGGGCTGTTCCATACCTTCAGAAAGCATAGATGGGAATGACGCTTTGGAGGTATACAGGGCTGCTCAATACTGTATAAAAAGGGCAAGAAGCGGAGAGGGACCGTCCTTTATTGAATGCAGGACTTACAGGATGAAGGACCATCATGGTATCAGGGACGGAACTGAATCAGGTTACCGTTCATCCGGAGAGCTTGAATACTGGAAGGGCAGGTGCCCTGTGAAGAGGATGGAGATACTGCTGGCCCGCAGGGGCCTGCTGGATAAAAGCATAAAGGAGTCAATTGAAAAGGAGCTGGCAGAGGAGATTGAAAGCGCTTTTGAGTATGCTGTTAATAGCCCGCTGCCGGAGAAAGAAGACATTATGAAATACCTGTATAAGTGAGGAGTGTTATAAATGCCCTGGACCGATATGCTGATAAAGAGCAGGGATTACGGTGACAGCGATAATGAAGCAGGAAATGCAAGGATAATCACATATGCTTCTGCAATAAGAGAAGCTCTTGACCAGGCGCTTGCCAGGGACAGCAGGGTGTTTGTGATGGGCCAGGGGGTGGATGATGCGGGCGGCATGTTTGGAGTGACGCTCAACCTCCACAGAAAATATGGAAATCACAGGGTGTTTGATACGCCCCTTTCTGAAAATGCGCTGACAGGAATAGCTTTGGGAGCGGCGCTTGCAGGCATGCGGCCGTTTTACTGCCACAACCGTCCTGATTTTCTTATGCTGGCAATGGACCAGTTAGTAAACCATGCATCAAAATGGAGCTACATGTTCGGCGGAAAAGCAAATGTACCAATGGTGATATGGGCCCCTGTCGGCAGGGGCTGGGGCTCGGGAGCACAGCATTCACAGAG
>CAYYGK010000341.1:0-2113 GCA_964471145.1 uncultured Eubacteriales bacterium
CTATTGCTCTTGAAAGAAACATAAAAAAGATGCAGGATCGTATGAATGAATATGGCTGTGATATAAGACCACATTTCAAGACACACAAGTGTCCTGTTATTGCCCATAAACAGATAAGGAACGGAGCTGTTGGAATTACCTGTGCAAAGCTTGGAGAGGCTGAAGTGCTGGCAAAGTCAGGTGTCCGGAATATCCTCATAGCAAATGAGATAGTTGATGTCCATAAGATAAACAGACTGGCGGGTATTTCCAGATACTGCAACATCATGACGGCTGTTGACAGCAATAAAAATGTACAGGATCTGTCTGAAGCTGCTGCTGCCTTTAAGACCACACTTGGAGTACTTATAGAAGTAGATGTTGGAATAGGAAGGTGCGGTGTCAAAAATCTGCAGTCGGCACTTGAACTGGCACAATTTATTAAAAAATCCCCAGGGGTTTCTTTAAAGGGCTTAATGGGTTACGAGGGGCATTGCGTATTCATCCATGACATGGATGAAAGAAAAAACAAGACACATAAGGCCAACAGCACCCTTGTGCAATACAAAGATTATCTTGCCAAAAAGGGTTTTAATATTGATATTGTCAGCGGGGCTGGTACAGGCACATATAATCTTGCTGCCTCATTTGATGGTATGACCGAAATACAGGCAGGCTCATATGTTTTTATGGACACAAAATACAATTCAATAGAGGGACTGGATTTTGAAAACTCCCTGTTTCTGCTTGCCACTGTCATAAGCAGGCCGTGTCCAGGAGTGGCTATTGCCGATTCAGGCATGAAGTGCGTTACCCATGAATTCGGTATGCCCCTGGTTGTTTCACACACAGATGCTTCACTCACAAAACTGTCGGAGGAGCATGGCAAACTTGAGTTTAATGAATCACGAAATGATATAAGCATAGGAGACAGAATAAGAATCATCCCTTCTCACTGCTGTACGACTGTCAATCTTCATGACAGATATTATATTACCGACGGGCAGTTTGTTGTTGATGTTTGGGAAATAAGTGCACGGGGCAAATTTGTTTAGAAAGCGGAGGCTGGCATGAAAAACGATTTAAGGTTTTCCGGCAAGATTTTCTGGCAGTACCTTGTAACCTATGTGATCATTTTTATAATACCCTTTGTGCTGTTTTCAACCATAGTCTATATAAAAACGTATGAACTGGCGCATGAAAACTCTGAAAACTACTACATGAACAAACTCCATTCAGTGCGTCTCTATGTAGATAACACACTGAGTGATATAGACAGCGTTAAGCACAAGATTCAATTCTCAAAGTGGCTCAAGGAAATTTTCTTTGACAAGATCATAGACAACAAGCAGCTTACCGGTTACTTCATAAATGAGATAAGAAAGGAACTGGGATACCTGTCACTGGAGAACCTGAATATTCTTGACATAATCGTCAAGCTGGATGAAGATGACACTGTCTACTGCAGTACCGGTATCTTCCACAGGGTAAAAAATATACCCTGGAGAAGCGCTGAAGGCAATACAGACTGCCTTGACTTTTCAAACAGAAATCTGCCTGAGCAGGGTGAGTTTGCCGCCAAAATCCTTACCAGAAACATTGTGTATTAGTCGCACATAACCAACCTTTACCAGGTCGGCACCTCCAACAGGCTTAAGGGAGACCTGCGGATACTGCTTAACATGGATTCAATGGAAAAGGACATACGCAGTATACTCAATATGGATGATTCCCATTTGATTATCAGTAACAGCAATGAAAAAATGCTTGAAATAAAACCTCCTTTCCATAGTCTGGACCTGCACGCTGCAGATGAAACAAATTACAAGCAGTTTACCGTATCCTCAAAAGTGTCGGGATTTAAGTATGTTCTGGTTATCCCCCCGGGAACATTCATGCAGAGAGTTCACTACGTAAGGAATTACCTGTATGTTTTCACCATTTTGGCCATGTTTGTGTGTTTCGGGCTCTCCCTTCTCTTCTCCAAGATGAATTACAACCCGGTTAAGGCACTGGTACAAAAGCTGTACAGGCCAGGTGTAAAAAACGTGGGGAATGAGTTCAATTTTATTAATAAAAAAGTTTCAGATATCATGAAGGAAAGGGATGATTTTGAAACTGAACTTGCTATACA
>CAYYGK010000342.1:0-2104 GCA_964471145.1 uncultured Eubacteriales bacterium
AAGTCCGGAAACCTATGAAGAAACAATGGAAACGCTTAATAATATAGGCTTTATCAATAAAAGAGTCAATAGGCTGGAAAAGGCAAAAACAGAATTAGAAGATAACTGGAAAAAAGAAAACGGGTATAAAAAAATACCTGAGAAGAAACAGATCAATTTCACTGATTCCGATTCGTGCATAATGGTTACAAAACATCATGGAGTGCAGCAATGCTACAATCATTTTGCTTTTGTGGATGACAAGGCTCATATAATCCTGGGTACGCATACAAGCAATAATTCCTCAGACCAGTTGGGGCTTATACCAACCATAGAGAATACAGAAAAGTTATATGGCAGTCTTGAAGGCTTTCAGTTAGGGTCGGATGCTGGATTTTTCTCAGCAAACAATATTTTACGCACGAAAGAAAAAAGTATTGATTTTTATGCTTCCTATCCGGAGGCCCACAGTCCTTATGCAAAAGATAAGTTTAAATATGATTATGATACCGATACTTATGTTTGCCCTGAAGGCAATATTCTGAATGTTGAAAAAAAGAGTAAGGACGGTAAAGTGTGTAAATACAGCAATGAAGAGGCCTGTGCATCCTGTGAAAACACAAGCAAATGTACAAAAGCAAACGATGGAGTAAGAAGGATAGAAAGAGATATGGAAAACGACAAGATTAGAGAAGAAGCAAAGGAAAAAGCAAACAGTGAAGAAGGCAGGGAAATTCTAAGGCTGAGAAAAAGTATTCCTGAACCGGTATGGGGTAACATTAGAATCCAAGATGGACTGGTACAAATGCATTACAGGGGTATTGAAAAAGTTTCACTTGAATTCAAGTTACACAGTGTCATGCACAACATCAGAAAAATATTAAAAGTGTATTTCTATAGCAAATCATATCAGGAAATCATCCACAATTCAGAAGGGGCTTATTCAAAAACAGGCTGATTACAGAAATCTAAAAAAGAGGGGGGTGAGATGTTTTATAAATTACAAATAAATACCATTAAATACAAAGGGGCTAAAGGATGCTTGTTTTAGTGTACCTATATTTTATTACTCAATAACAATATTCATTAATTAGCGAATAAGTTAATTATTACCGCATACATAAAACAGACTTTTGTCCCAGGCTCCTAGGGGGTATCCCATGAAACAACGGAATGATTTGACAGGACTCAAAATGTGTCGATGCAAGAGCTGTACTGTTAAGCTTTTCCCTTCAAGCCGGTTAGCAACCTTTATCCTTCAAGCATCTCCACTGCAAATGCTTTTGGTTTTGATTGCATTCGAGTTGTTCGCTCTTTTACCGGTTTTTACAGCAATGATAGAAGGGAATTTTCTTAATACTTCTCTGGTTTTGAACGCAAGTCACGATTACGGATATTACATACAATTTCTTCTTGGCTTCCCGCTTGTGCTTTTCATCATCAACAAATATCTTGCCGGTTTTGTCAGTTGCATAGAATCACTGATGCGCTCAGCTGTTTTTAATCTTTCCAAGGAAGAATGTGATGAATTTGTGTTAAAAACAAACAGGCGTTTTTCTGGAAAATATCTGCAGATAATTGCTTTATCACTTGCAAGTCTTATCACATTATTCGGCCTCGTGACGTATATCACGTCGGATACGTTGACGTGGAATAACAATGCAGCGTTTTTACCGATTAGCATTGGAGGGCTGTTGATTATTCCTGTAGTGTTTATGCTCTATTACCTTGCAGGATCGGTGCTTGTAAGAATCCCTTTGATATATGGAACGCTGAAGGATTTGTTTCATTATGAACTGCGTATCCAACCCTTTCATCCTGATGGCTGCGGAGGTTTAGCAAGCCTTGGTGCGATGTCCGCAAGTCTCAATTTCGGCATTATTATACTGGGATTGCTGTGTGGAGCAGGAATATATACAAGCGTGCACTTTCAGCAGATGCCACTTATGCATCCTATCCACTTCTTTATTGTATTGTTTTATCTCTTTGTAGCGGTAGTAGCGTTTTTCTTGCCGCTGCGTCCGGCATCAAAAAAGATGAAAAAGGCAAAGAATGACACCTTGGAAATTATCAGCAACAGTATTCATGGTTTGAATACCGAGATTCTATCCGATATGCAAAAAAA
>CAYYGK010000343.1:0-2092 GCA_964471145.1 uncultured Eubacteriales bacterium
CAAAGGTAAAGAGCCCCTTTCAAGGGCTCTTTACCTTCTTTGTTATTTACTGTTGCTATTTCTTTTTAATACTCCGGTCCGCATGGTGGGTTGGTTCCGCCTATGGTATCGGCAGGCCACCATTCACCTGTCAGGTTTCCAAATCCACTGTATTCTCCTCCTGGCGGCACTTCATAAACAGGTGCCGGTACTGACCTGAAGTCATTTTCTCCATACTCATAGGCTCCAAGGTCATCTCCCTCAGAAATTACATTTGAATTTGCAAAACCCGTATTGAAAGTCAAAGCCCTTGATTCATCTCTGGCAGGTGAATTGGAAGTAAGCCTGAAATCTTCCATTGATGTGTTTGAAAAACACGGATCGGTATTCTGCCATCCATGTGCCTGATTGTATCCGAATGCTCCCGCTGACATGTTATAGTCTACTTCCGAATTTCTAAGGTCTGGAGATTCGTCAAATACATCATTTAAGGTTTTAAACAGGTTATTATAGCACTTGAAATTGTGCACTTCTGTAGTCTGGTCAACAAACTGTACCCCATTCGAATTGGTTCCCGGGTAATCCAGATCAATGCTGTTATTAAACACATATACATTGTTTGCGGGATAGTCACTGTGAAGAGCAAGTTTGAATGCAGCATTTATCCTTCCGTGAGACTGTGCTTCCCCGGTAATGTCATATGTCAGCAGGTGTATATTGTTATAGACATACGTGGGGCCAAGAAGTACAGGTGCCAGCGAAACTAACCTGTGGCTTTCCATACAGGTATTATTGAAGAAATGGTGGTTGAACGAGTTTGTTTCCGGTTCATAAGGATCATCCATCATGGTTTCAAAACGGTTGTTATAAATCCACCAGTTCGCTGCTGTGTAATTTTCATCTCCATCCTGTATTGTGGTGCTTACACCATTGCAGCAATCATGAAAATAATTATACCGTACCGTAACCATACCACCTGCACTGTATCCTCCTACAGCATCACCCTCCCATTTGGAATCTTTTATTTCGCTCCAGCTTAGGTCTCCATAGTCAGAGGAAAACTCATTGTACTCTATTAGGAGATGATGGGTGTTATCTCTTACGTTTATACCCATTTGATTCATGTGGAATATATTCCTTCTAACCACAATATGGCTTGAATCATGTATCCTGATTCCTGACCTTGAACAGTTGTCTATTCTGAACCTCTCAAAAGTAAGCCAGGACGAACTTGTCACATAAAAGGCCGGTTCATCAGGGTATTGCTGCCAGTTGTACTGTAAAAAGTCCGGGTCTCCCCCATCTATTACAGGATAGTTTGAAGGGTCGGAACTGTCACCCACGATTCTTATAGGCTCCTGAGCTGTTCCATTTTTGTTGTCAACCGAAACACTTTCATAGTATGTCCCTGGCTTAACCCTTACAGTGTCTCCGCTCTGTGCTACCTGCACCCCTTTAGCAATAGTAAGGAAAGGCTGGCTTTCAGTTCCCGGATTACTGTCGCTACCGTTTGTTGCAACATAATAAGTAGTTCCATCAGGTGTTGGTGTTGGCGTAGAAGTTTCTCCGGGTGTTGGTGTTGGCGTTGAAGTAGAAGTCTCTCCGGGTGTTGGTGTTGGCGTTGAAGTCTCTCCGGGCGTCGGAGTGGGTGCAGGCGTATTTGTCGGTGCCGTTCCTATGGACTGTACAACGATGTTATCAAATCTTGCTTCCGCATCATAAGAGCCAACCCCTATATAGCCTGATGAGAGAAAACTGTCCGTATCGCTCAATTCAAGATTCCCGTCAATGTAACAGCTTATACTGTTTCCATCCACAACAAGCTTGACCGTATACCAGTCTCCTTCGGTCAAATCATAGCTTTTTTCATCAAGCACTGTATAGGTTCCACTGGTCCTTTTTCTCAATTCAATTTCATCATTCTCGCAAAGCCATACCGCATAATGATTATTTGTATCAGTATACCTTGCAATAAGTTTGATGTCAGCACCGGCGCTATTAAAATTTGCCAGTCTGATGTCGGCTTCCACCGAATAGTCGTCCCAGCTGCTCTGCCCCGCATAAGAATAAGTAGTGCCTGACAGATTGCTCTGTTCGTAGACATAGGACCCGT
>CAYYGK010000344.1:0-2078 GCA_964471145.1 uncultured Eubacteriales bacterium
ATATACAAATCCCCCTCATCATATTCAGAGAATTCATCATCAAGGATCCTGCTGCATCCGTCAAGTGCCTCATCAAGCCCCACAATCCTTCCCTTCCGGCCGGTAAAATGCTCTGTAGTAAAAAAAGGCTGCGTAAGAAACCTCTCAAGCCTTCTGGCCCTGTATACTGTCTTTCTGTCTTCTGATGACAGTTCTTCAATACCCAGCATGGCAATTATATCCTTTAGGTTTTCATATTCGGCAAGAGTACTCCTTATTTTTCTTGCAATGCTGTAATGCCTTTCACCTACTATAGCCGGATTAAGCATCCTGGAAGAGGATTTAAGCGGATCAATGGCAGGATAAAGGCCTTCGCCTGCCCTTTTTCTTGATAGCACCACCGAAGCTGACAGATGGGAAAACGTATGTGTTGCAGAAGGATCTGTAAAATCATCGGCCGGAACATACACTGCCTGTATTGAAGTTATTGAACCTGACCTTGTGCTGCAAATCCTCTCCTGTAATCTTGCAAGTTCAGTTCCCAGTGTAGGCTGATACCCAACCCTGGAAGGCATTTTCCCTATCAGACCGGATACCTCTGCTCCCGCCTGGATAAACCTGAATATATTGTCCATCAGCATCAAAACATCCTGCTTCTCTTCATCCCTGAAATATTCCGCCATTGTAAGCGCAGCATGCCCGGCACGGAACCTTGCACCAGGAGGTTCATTCATCTGGGCGAAAACCATGACCGTGTCTTTAAGTACCCCGGCTTCTCTTACATCCCTGTAAAGCTCCTCTGCTTCCCGTGACCTCTCTCCTATTCCGGAGAACAGACTCACGCCTTTGTGCTTTTGAGCAGTATTGTTTATCAGCTCTGTTATAAGCACTGTCTTCCCTACTCCTGCCCCTCCAAAAAGCCCTGCCTTTGCTCCCTTTTCAAGAGGCACAAGCACATCTATGGCCTTTATCCCTGTAAGGAATATTTTTGATTCTGAAATCCTCCTTGAAACTGGTACGGTTTTCCGGTGAATGGATCTCCAGTTTTCATCCTCCAGCTTCTCACCTTTATCAAGCATCTCTCCGAACACATTGAACATATGACCTAAAACCCTTCTCCCTACAGGAACCTTCAGAGGTGTACCGGTGTATGTTATTCCTGAACCTCTTTTAAGACCCCTCGTTGAAGTAAGGGCAATGCTTCTGACTGTTTGAGGATCATGATGCCGGACTACTTCCATAATGACATTTCCGTTTTTTCCGGCTGTCATTTTTCCGTTAACAGGTGGAAGCCCGTCTTCAAACCTTGCATCAACAACGCTGCTGCGTATTGATACTATCCTGCCCTCACTGACCTGATGGTAAGGCACTATAAAAAACCTCCCTGTTTTATACCTGGAGCAAATATTGTAAAACCTGCAGCAATAAAAATACCACAGGTTTTTTCCCTTTTAGAGAACATTATTAAAGGTTTTCTATTTCCTTTTTCACTTCCTCATATGCCTTGCCGTACTTTTCCTGTATTGCCCCTACAAGTTTATCAAAATCGCCGTTAATCCTTTGAATGTCGTCATCAGTTAGTTTTGCCCATTTAGATTTAACCTTACCTTTGATCTGATTCCATTTTCCTTTTAAAATTTCATTATTCATCCTGATACCTCCTGTTAAAATTATCTTCAATTACATTTACCAACAGATTTTGATTTAAAACATAAGTCCCAATAATTCATCCTTAACCGTTTTGTTTAGTGCAGTGATATGGTGGAAACAATGTTATATAACATATAGCTTTACATCTCAGCCTTCAGACAATCTTTAAAAACAAGGATTTCATACCTCCACTACATCGGTCTTCTCAACACTCTCTCCATTCTTTTCTCCCCCTACCCATCTGTCCATAACCATACATGCAGTCAGGTCACCTGTTACGTTAACTGATGTCCTGCTCATGTCAAGTATCCTGTCCACTCCGATGATCAGTGCAATACCTCCCGGCGGAATTCCAACGCTGCCCAGTACCATTGACAGAATAACTATGCCTACACCGGGTGTCGCAGGTGAACCTATGGAGGCGCCCACCGCAGTTATTACAATCAGCA
>CAYYGK010000345.1:0-2077 GCA_964471145.1 uncultured Eubacteriales bacterium
TTCTGGCAACACCAATATATTCAAAAACCGGCGACAGTGAACCCATTGGGGCTTTAAACATAATCCTGAACCAGGCAAAGATAAATTCCATTGTCCAAAACGGTATAGAAAAGATTGGCGAATCAGGTGACTCCTATCTGATAGACTCAAAGGGCAAGCTGCTCACAAATACCATGCATGAGCCATACAGAAGAGGAGCTGCATTGAAAGAGACCTTGGAAACCACGGCTGCAGCCCAACTGGCCCAGCATATTGAAAACAGCCACCTTGATTACAATGAAACAATTTCATATGAAGGATATATGGGCAGCAACGTGATAGGAACACTTTCTGTGGTAAAAATTGGCAGCAGCTATGTAGGGCTTGTTATTGAAGTAAGTGAGGATGAAGCTTACGGGAATATTGCAGATCTTCGCCAAAGCCTGTTATTCATAGCAGTCACAATAGCTGTCATATCTTCATTGATTGCATTGGCCATGGCTTACTCAATAAGCAGACCCATAAAGGAAGTTATCAGAATTACCAATAAAATAGCCGGTTACAATCTTGATATACATGTTAGTGAAGGTCTTATCAAGAGAAAGGACGAAATAGGCAATCTTGAAAGAGCAATGGTAAAGATAGTTAATAACCTCAAAAATATTATAAGGGAAGTGGAAAAAACGTCTTCGGAGGTCGCATCCTCATCAAAAAATCTGAAACTGAATTCACAGCAGTCCCATCAGTCTGCTGATGAAGTTGCAAAAACTATAAACGAGATTGCCTCAGGTTCAACGGAACAGGCAGAAAGTGCAGTAAACGGTTTCCAGCAGTTAAGGGAATTGAACAATGTAATTGTTGAAGATTTTAATAATTTGAAAGAGATGACAAGAACCACCGACAAAATCAATGAAATGGCTAATTACGGCCTGAGAATAATAGAAGACCTGTCTGAAAAAACCAGGCAGTCTTCTCAAGCAAACAGACAAGTTCATTTAAGCATATTGAAATCCAGTGAAAGCTCACAAAAGATTGAAAAAGCAAGTAAACATATCAAAAACATTGCTGACAAGACAAATCTACTTGCATTGAATGCTACTATTGAAGCGGCAAGAGCGGGGGAATACGGCAAAGGCTTTGCAGTTGTGGCCAATGAGATAAAAAAGCTTGCGGAACAGTCACGTGTAACGACAAAAACTATTGCAGATATCATAAATGAGCTGCACAATGACAGTATTGAAGTAGTGGAGACAATGAAAAACCTTATAGGCATATCAAAGCAGCAGGAAAGCAGCGTTAGCCTTACCAGGGAAAAATATTACGAGATTGTACAGGCTATCAAGCTGGCAGAGTCAAGGGTATCTGTCCTCAATGAATCACGTTTGAAAATAGATGAAATGAGAATAAAGGTTGAGGAAAAAATCCAGGCGCTGGCAGCAGGTATTGAACAAAACTCAACAATTACAAAGGAAGTATCAGCTTCCGTACAGGAACAGACTGCATCAATAGAAAAAATATCCATAGCCAGTGAAAACCTGTCTGCACTGGCGCATGACCTTCACATGCTGGTCAATGAATTCAAGGTTTAGGCAGACCGGATTGTAGCATACCTTCGCAACGGTACCGGGTACGCCCCGGTTTATGTTTAATTATGTCGCATGCAAAAACCCGGTATATTTTTGTTTGGAGAGTACTTGAGCTTATGCTTAAGAGGAAATGCAGAAAAACAAGAATGAAGGTAAGATAGAAGGCAAGATAGAGGACATACTGGAGCTTCTTGGGGAGTTGGGAAGTGTATCGGAACCGTTGAGGATAAAGATAGAATACTTTTCAGGTATGTTGCAAATGCAACATACTTTTATTTCAATATAAAATATACTGTAATAGATAACTTACGAAAGGAGTAATAAGGATGATTGAACAGGCATTTCAAATGACTTTAGGCAATGAAAAAACTATAGAAAAGCTGTTTACATGACGGTATTATGAAGTGGGGTCAATTCTAAAGATTCCTTTCAATACTAAGATGAGTGTAAAAAATTACAGTGAGCAGGTTTTGGAACTGATTGTTGTCAAAGCACCTGCACCAAAAAAATAG
>CAYYGK010000346.1:0-2062 GCA_964471145.1 uncultured Eubacteriales bacterium
GAGAAACACATTCAGGGTATATGCCGTATACTATTGCTGGTTCTGGTTCTACCAAAGTTGAGATACCTATATATGGTACTTTGGAAAACATTCTTGGCATAAATCTTTCTGATTACATTCAAGAGCATGGCGGGCGTATATATTTCGACCCTGTTTTCAATGTGTATCACGGCAGTGATGTGGAATACATAAACGGTGTGCCCTTCTATCACAGCTATGTTACAGAACCTGGCAGCGAGCACCTTAATATATCTCAAACCATGAGCTATATGCATGGTGGTATAAGCTTTGCCATATATTCACCTGACACTCTCAACGATTTAAGGACAAGGCAGGGCTCTGTTCAATTTGATGCCAACCCTTCATTTTCACCTTTACCTACACCGACACCCACGCCAACGCCTGTTACATCACAGCCGCCCGAACCAAATATACCCACGCCGCCTGACTGTACATCATCACCTACGCCTTCGCCTTCTCCTACAATCGCTCCTACACCTACACCTGAGCCGTATTGCACTGCACGGATTAACATAAGCGGGGATTTGAGAGAGTGCAGAAAAATTGTCCTTGATTCCAACTGCATATCTGTTAATTCATATATTACTGATTATGACTGGGATATTAGTGCCATACACGGCGGTTCCACCCCTTCTGTGAAATGGGAAGGATCTCTTTCCGGCAGCAAAGAGGAAGTTATTATCAAGCAGGCAGGTACTTACAGGATAACTCTTTCTATTGAAAACAGTGCCGGGTATTCTGATATTGATACCCGGACAATAAGCATAAGAGAGGACAAGCCTCCTGTTGCTGACTGCGGTATCGTAAGTCCTGTTTACAGGGACCCTTCCAATGGAAACAGGGCAGAATGTTTTGTAACCGATAAATCATACACTACTGATGCAGATACGATAGACAGGCTGAGCATTGAATTGTTCTATGACGAAGATAACGACGGTAATCTCATTGAGCATAGTCCTTCAGTCATATACAGCGGTTCGGCCTTTACGGCATAAGGACAACCGTGACCGATTCCATCCCCGCCGATGATACTATTGCTTCCCTGTTAATTCCTGAAGACTATAAAAGCGGTGAATCCGGTATACAGGAATTCATAGTGGATAACATGGCTCCAGTGGCTTCCTACGAGCTCAGGACAAAGAAGAAAGCAAAAGTAATTGTTGATGTAAACAAACAGGAATACAGTATCAGCCAGGTGCACAGTAAAATCAATTCTCTGCTGCTGCCGCATATGAATGCTAACGGCATAGAAGCTGATATACAGGTGCGCCGGATGCAAGTACCTCCCGACAGGCTCTTTTTTATAAGCACATATGAACCTGGTGGAGAGCTTGATTATACCCGTATAAAGTGTATAGATATGGATACGTTGCAGGTACATTCTGTTTATAATATTCCGGAGGAAACAAGCACATATGACAGTCAGAATATCAGGGGATTTCAAACAGATGCTTTTGGCAACTTGTATTTCATAAAAGGAGCTGAAAGAAAAAGTAATGGTGAACTCCATTCCAGATTTGAAAAAATAAATATAGAAAATCTCACTTCAGGTTATCTTGGTTCATACCGGGGTAACCGCTATAAATACCACGCTATTTATCCTTCTTTTGACGGTAATATCTACTACGAGCAGGACAACGATTCTCATGAGGATATTTGCCGTATAGATTATGATGACCCCGGCCTTGGCGACCATCAGGTACTGCTTGAGTATTACGCAATTCCCCATCAATGGGTGTATTCTGAACATAATGAATGGTATCCGTTTTTTTTAAGGGATCAGTTCTGGGCCGGCAACTATATCGATACACTGTCAATATATAAGGGTCTTTCAGGATATGAAGATATTTTATATCTTGGGATGAACGCAAAGGATTTGACAATAGACAGAAATAATAATTTCTACTTCAGCAAACATGGCAGTACTTCTGCCGACCTTTACACTGTTAATGGGTCTACTCTTTCCATGTCAAGAGTGGGAAGCCCTAAAGTGTGCGGCAAACCCCTTTTTGACGGGCATAACAACATGTATTTCCAGGAA
>CAYYGK010000347.1:0-2038 GCA_964471145.1 uncultured Eubacteriales bacterium
TTTCATATAAGAGAATCGGGGCTTGAATTGAGTATGCTTTCAAAGCAGGATATTGAGTTCATCACAGGATGGGAAGGAGAAAAATACAGGAGGAGTGTTGCTGAGAAACAGCAGTAGATGCAGGACTTTTTTGCTCAAAAGGAGGATTTTTCATACATATAGCGAATAAATATGATATATAAGCATTGTATACCGGCCTTTGGGTATGGTGGAAAACATGGGGTGTATCGTATGCTGGTTAATACAGACCTTACGGTTGCTTACAGATGTCCTGTTTGTGGGAGTTTCCGGTTCGGTGACATATCTGTTTTCAGGCTGGGGGCTGATACCGGAAAAATATGCAGCTGCTGCAGGTGTGCCGTAAGGATAATTAAGAAAGGCAGGGGAATATACAGGGTGAGTGTTCCCTGCATAGGATGCGGCAACAATCACGTATATAGTATTGAAATGCCTTCAATAGTCAAAAAGGATGTTCTTGCATATTTTTGTGATATTACAGGTATACAACACTTCTTTATTGGAAAAGATGAACATGTAAGAAGAAGGGTGGACAGGTATGAAACCGAGCTTGAAGGTATAGCGGACTGCCTGGGCTATGACAGCTACTTTAAGAACTCGCATGTGATGCTGGATATGCTCATAAGGCTTCATGAGATGGCTGAGCAGGGCAACCTGTGCTGTGAGTGCGGAAGCGGTGATATTGAGATTTCTCTGCTTTCAGACAGAATATTCTTAAAGTGCAGAAACTGCCCGGGTAAAAAGGTTATTTTTGCATCATCAAATAAGGACCTTAAGGACATACGGCTCAGGGAGGGTATGCTTTTGTCCTGACTTTTCACAGAATTTTTTGAAGTATAAGGGATTTTTTATTGACATGGTGAATTACAGGTGTTATAATTCAGATAAGTTTGGCTCTTCTCTGAATACTACACATGATTTACAGTGAAGATGCAAAAAGATTAATTATATTGTTTTGAACTCATTTCCGGTATGCATTTATATACACAACAAAAAGTGGAGGATTGATTCAGAACAGAGCAGCAGTTTGTTTAAAATATAGGGGAAAAATTTGTGCAAATTAAACAAATAAAGACTCCCATAACCGGTGTGTTGTACATATGAGAATGAAACCTGTTTCTATATTAAAAAAACCTATAAATAATTCCAAGGTGGTGCTGTATGGAAGATATTAATCTTGACAAGAAAACACTCATGGATTTACGCTATATTGCCAAAATGATGGGAATTAAAAGCGTGACTACCTACAGGAAGCAGCAGCTTATTGACAAAATAATGGAGGCTGCTGGGGATGATGAGAAGGCTGAAGGCGGTGAGAAGTTTACACTGGACGAAGTGCCTGATGCAAGGAAGAAAAGGAAAAAGGCAGTCCGGATTGAAGAGCCGGCTGAGAAAAAGACTGAAATACCTGCCGGGAAAAAGGACGAAAAAACCCGCAAAAGGGGAAGGCCAAAAAAATACAAATCTGAGGCACAAAAAGCAGAAGAGGAAAACGAAAAGCCAGCAGCAACGGAGAGCAGTGAATCAAAAGAAAATGGGAGAAGTGATTTGAACGGCCGGGCCAGGGAGGAAAAGAAAGAAGAAAGAACCCAGAGCAAGCCCGAATACAGGAAGGAAGGCTGGAACGGACCCCCTCCCAGCGTTATGGAGAAGATTGAAAGTGATGACCCTGTGGAGGGTGTGCTGGAAGTTCTTCCCGACGGATACGGGTTTTTAAGAAGCGACAACTACATGTCCGGTTCAAGGGATGTGTATGTATCCCCGTCACAGATAAGAAGGTTCAGCCTCAAGACAGGCGACAGGATTCTGGGCAAAGGAAGGATACCTAAGGAAGGCGAGAAATTCCAGGCGCTTTTGTATGTTCAGACTGTTAACGGCGAACCCCCTGAGGCCGCCGGACAGAGGGTTCCATTTGAGAGACTCACACCAATATTTCCTGAAGAAAGAATAACACTTGAAACAAACCCAAAGGAGCTTTCAACAAGGCTTATCGACTTGATAGCTCCTATCGGCAAGGGGC
>CAYYGK010000348.1:0-2010 GCA_964471145.1 uncultured Eubacteriales bacterium
ATATTTCACCAACACACCAGTTGAGACAGTGAGTGTATTCCTGCTGATCCTTCAATTTTTTCTCAAAGGAAACTGGACGTAATATACGCTTCTCATCCCAGGTTTTTGTCTTTTGGAAGGTCCTACACAATTGTAGTAAGGGATGATGTCTTTGATGAACTGCTGCAGGATGGAGATATCAAAGGTGACTACGGGCAGTACTCCCGAACTGTAAGGTACAATTCAAATAATCTTTAGTCTGTTTGATTATCAGTCAAATAAAGCCGTTTGTTCAAACGGCACATTTTGTTTGTATGTATACCTTCGACAAAGCACAAATAGAGCCGAAATATAATATCCGGCCCCTGCAATATCCATCAAGATTAAGCAGCCGTCTACTCCACCGGTATGTTTATCTTTTCATCAATGACTTTGAAGTACCCAATGGATTTTATCTTCAGAACAAAGCTGTCTCCTCTGCCTTCGAACTCATATGTCAATTCAACAGGGTTCTCCGGGGAGGGTTTTTGAGGAATACCCGCATCCGGCTTTTTACAGTTAAGCTGCATGCCTTCATAGAACAGACCGAATACAGGTACACCCCTGGTCAGGAATGTAACATACAGAGTATCTCCTCTGGTTCTGACATCCCTGACTGTAAGGTCTTCACATATTTTGAGGTTATCTGTTTCAGTACTGATTATAACTTCCTTATCAACCGTCCTTGAATCTTCCATCCTGACGTTTCTGATCTCAAGTGATGAGATTTCTTCAGGCAGGACATGGTACAGGCATTGGAAATCGACCTTATGTGCGCTTCTGCTTATTTCGGCCGTTCTTGGAGTGATTTTCTCGTCACCAGCAAACAAATCAAACTCTATACAGGGTATATCCTGTTCATTTTGAGCACTGCCGGTGTAAGCCATACTGCCCTGAACATAGGTGTTTAATACTGAAGCTGTTATTGTTTCAAATCTGACTTCCCAGTCACCAATCTGAGTGGTGTAGTCAACGTCCTTTTTAATAACATGCGCTATTGCCAAGTTCCTGTTGAGTGCAAATGTGACCTTTTTTGTTTCCTGTTTTTCCTCTTTTCTGTTTATATCAGCTGTTACCTCTATAGTCATCCATTTTTCAAAAAACTGAGGCACTTCAAAGCTGCATATGCCATTCATGGTATGCTTGTCACTGTCCTTTAAAACACCTCTTCCGCCTTTTGATCTATATTCATCGTGCTTTATGCCATAGAGGTTTAACTTTATACCATATTCTATTGGGTCTAACTCCGCTTCGGGATTATAAGCCTTGTAAAACACTGTCATTTCATTTTCATCAAATACTATTCTGTCTACAGTCACACTGATGTTGTTACTGAAAGTAACAGTCTTTCCAATCTGCTGACCTCCGCCTTCTTTATTTATCCTCTCAAGGCTTTCCTCAATAACAGGCTCATACCCTGTCAGTATCTTTCCCAGGTATGCAATTGCATCAAAACTGTATGTGACAAGCACAGCCACAGCCAGCAGTGAGACTGCGGCCGGCAGTATTCTCATTCTTATTCTTTTTTGCCTTAGTAACGCATCCCTCAGTTTCTGCTCCATATCTTCCGGTGCCTTCATTGAAACATACACCTCTTTATTCCTTTCCAGCTCTCTTTCAATCCTTTTCATACATAATCACCGCCCATAAGTTCCTTTAGTTTCCCCAACCCGTTAAATACCCTGGACTTCACGGTTCCTTCCGGAGTCCTGGTTACACTCGAAATTGTTTTATAGTCCATTTGAAGAAAGTATTTCATCTTGATGGCTTCCTGCTGCCTGCTGCTAAGTTCTTGCAGGCAGGACATGACATCAATTCTTGCATCAGAATTGTTATCACAGACTGCCTTGCTTAATGGAACATCCCTTAATGAAATGAACCTGGATTTGTGTCTCAAGGCCTTCTTGCAGCAGTTGACAAGTATTGTTTTACTCCAGCTGTAGAATGCTTCATTTTTGTTAAGTCCTGATATTTTCTTGAAGAGTATCACTA
>CAYYGK010000349.1:0-2007 GCA_964471145.1 uncultured Eubacteriales bacterium
AACGATTCATGGTAAATCTGAAAATACTATAAAAGAATATTTTTATGACCTTAGAATGTTCTTAAGGTTTTTGAAAAGTAAATACTATAATATGGAAAATAAACTTGAGGATATTGATATCTGTGACATTGATGCTGATTTCATGAAACGAGTCACTCTGACCGACCTCTACTCCTATATTTCCTATACAAGCCGTGAACGAAAAAATTCCGCAAGTTCCAGGGCACGAAAGGTCGCCAGCATAAGATCTTTTTTTAATTACCTTCACAATAAAGCAAAACTTATTGAAAGCAATCCTGCATCAGAGCTTGAATCTCCAAAAATATTAAAAAAACTCCCCCGGTACCTGGATATTGAAGAAAGCAAAAAACTTTTAAATGTAATTGATGGTAATAACAAGGAAAGGGATTATGCTATACTCACTCTCTTTCTAAACTGTGGCTTAAGGCTTTCGGAACTTGTTGGCATAAATATTAACAACTTCAAAGGTGAAACAATAGTTATAGAGGGCAAGGGCGGAAAAGAACGCACAGTTTATCTCAATAATGCCTGCAGGAAGGCATTAAACGATTATCTTCATGTTCGTCCTAAAAACATGGTAAAAGACCGTAATGCTTTATTTTTAAGCGAACGGAAGAAAAGAATAAGCCCTAAGACTGTACAGTATACCGTTAAAAAATACATAAAAGCTGCAGGTCTTGATCCTGAAAGGTATTCCACTCACAAACTTCGACATACAGCTGCTACTCTTATGTACCGTCACGGAAAGGTCGACATACGAACCCTGCAGGAGATTCTAGGCCATGAAAGTATTTCAACTACCGAGATATACACACATGTCGATAATGAACAGATTAAAAAGGCAGTTGATAGTAATCCCCTGTCTGATACATTCACTGAGTAGTTTTAGTATATTGAATTACAGGTAGCTCAATATTTAGTGCTAACAGCTCAATTTTTGACAAAGTATTTACACATACAACGATTTACTCTATAATATAACATGAGGTTACAAAAGACAGCCATATGAAAGCGAGGCATTAAAAGCCGCCTTTTGTGTCGGCAAAAATTATGAATTCAAGAAGGTTTTATTTTGTAATTACATTCTTCATATCGGTATTTTTGTTCATAACAGGGTTTCTGGCACTACAGACATATGACCTTTCACAGTCATCTTTTGCCTTTGCAGAGGCTATCATGCAAGAGCAGAATAATGCAGAAGTCCCGGTCAATGAAACAACTCACAGGAGAAAAAAAGAACTTATTAATGTGCTTCTTCTTGTAGGAGATATGTGGGGTTCTAATACCGATACAATAATTGTGGCAAGCTACAACAATGAAACCGGAACACTTAGCCTTATATCAATACCCAGAGACACAAAAATAGAATCGGGCGATATGAAGATACCTAAGATTAATGCCCTATACAGGTCGGAAGACGGCCCTGAAATAATACTGGACCATATTTCAGCAATACTTGCCCTTAAAGTGCGCTACTATGTATATATTAATATGGAGACATTCAGGGAGATTATCGATCTTCTTGGCGGGGTTGATATAAATATTCCGGTTGATCTCGACTATGATGACCCTACGCAGGGTCTTCATATTCATTTCAGGAAAGGTCTTCAGCACCTTGATGGACGCCGTGCCGAACTCTATTTAAGGTTCCGCAAGCCAAATAATTCACAGTATACAAAAGAACTCCTGGAATACTATGATGGTTCCGACCTTAAAAGAATAGAGGCTCAAAAAAACTTCATACGCCAGCTTGTCAGGCAAAAGGCTAAACTTTTCTATATTACAAAACTAAATCAGATTATAAATACGGTATATGACAATACTGAAACCAACATTTCATTGGGTGAGGCCCTTAATCTGGTAAGGCATGCGGTTGGACTTAAACCAGATAATTTAAATGTTTACTCTCTGCCAGGTACTATAAACACCATAGGCGAATATGACTATTTCATTTACAGCAGACTTAAAACCGATGAAATAATTCAG
>CAYYGK010000350.1:0-1998 GCA_964471145.1 uncultured Eubacteriales bacterium
AGCCTCATGCCCACTATATCTCACAGGTGCCGGGACAAGACCTTGTGCTGGCAGCCGATCTGGGAACGGATGAGATTGTGGTGTACGAATTTGACAGTGAAAAAGGTCTGCTCAAACGCAGCGATAAGTCTTTAAAAATAAGGCCGGGTTCAGGACCGCGGCATATTGCATTCGACCCTGACCGAAGGGTTGCATATGTTGTAAACGAGCTGAGCTCGGATATAGCTGTCCTTGAGTACAACCGCAATGCCTTTAAAAAGGTTCAGTACATATCCGCACTGCCAGAAGGTTTCAAGGGTTCCAGCCTGAGTTCTGCGATACATCTGTCACCTGATGGAAAGCACCTGTATGCGTCAAACCGCGGTCATGACAGTATAGCATGCTTTAATAGGAACATGCGGAACGGCATGCTTGAACCTGCCGGACATACACATACTGAGGGCAGTTACCCCAGGGATTTCTGCATTGAACCTTCAGGAAGATTCCTTCTGGCAGCCAACCAGAATTCGGGGAGTATAATAAGTTTCAGAAGAAACCCACAAACAGGTGCAATTGATTCAACAGGGCAAAGGATAGAAGTGCCTGGACCGGTATGTACAAAATGCATGGTGTATGACAGCGAATAAATTATTAAAGGAGTTTGGCATAATGAGAAACATTGTAAAGGGTAAACCTGTAAAAGTTGGTGTTTTGGGAGTTGGCAGGGGCATGGCGTTTGCAAATGCTGCTAAACAGACAGGGATGAAACTTACTGCAATATGCGACATCTGGGAAGAAAGGCTCTATGAGGCCGGAAAAAAGACAGGAGCAGCAACATTTACAGACTATGAGGAATTTTTGGGGCATGACATGGATGCTGTGATACTTGCAAACTATTTTAACGAGCATGCTCCTTTTGCTATAAAAGCACTTGAAGCCGGAAAGCATGTTATGAGTGAGACAAGCTGTAATTCAACACTTGCAGAGGGGGCAGAGCTCTGCGGGGCTGTTGAAAAGTCAGGTCTAGTGTACATGCTTGCAGAAAACTACCCATATACGAAATTCAATCAGGAAATGAGAAGGCTGTATGCCGAAGGGGAAATTGGTGAGGTAACCTATGCTGAAGGGGAATACAACCACCCCATGGAAGCGGAAGAAAGAATGAAACTGGCACCCGGCGTGGAACACTGGAGGAATCACATACCGCCTACTTACTATAATACCCATGCAATGGCACCGCTTGTTTATATAACTGATACAATGCCTGTAAAGGTCAATGCACTGTCCATAGCCTGCAAAGAACTCAGTAACAGGGGTACTAATATTACAGACCCGGGATTTGTTATAATGTGCCGGATGGACAACGGTTCGGTATTCAGGCTGTTTGGGTTGTGGCTGCCCGGTCACAGCAACTGGTACAGGCTGCATGGTACAAAGGGTGCAATGGAGATTACGCGCGGGCCGGGTTATTTTGGACCGGAACAGATAAGAGTATGGCATGAGGAATGGGACCTTGAACCCGGACAGGTAAGAGAAAAAACATATGTGCCCGAATGGCCGGATTATGGCAGGGCTGCTGAAAAGACCGGTCACGGGGGAGGGGATTTCTGGACCGACTACCACTTTGGTGAAGCAATACGTAATGGACGGCAGCCTTTTCTTGATGTGTACAGAGGGGTGGCTATGTCGAACGTGGGAATATTGGCCTGGAAAAGCGCTCTGGAAGACGGAAGGCCTTATGATATACCTGATTTCAGCAGCGAAACTGAAAGGAAAAAGTATGAAAAGGATAACTGCTCGCCGTTCTCCGCAAAAAACGGACCGGGACAGCTGCCTTCAAGCATACTGGGTGAGTTTCAACCTCCGGCAGAGGTACTGGAAAAGGCAAAAAAGATATGGGAAGAACAAGGGTATAAAACACAAAGAAAGGAACGTGGATGATGTGTTCTGCAGGGAAATATTAAGAAACAGACAGCGACCACAAAAACCTACACTCTTACCCTACACAACGCCCCTCCA
>CAYYGK010000351.1:0-1987 GCA_964471145.1 uncultured Eubacteriales bacterium
TCCGTTGCTGTCAGTGGACACATACCTGGGTATTACTTGCTGGTAGGTGCCCGAAAGGTTCCATCTGAACTTTACAGATGCAATTCCAAACTGTGACTCTGTAAGGTTTGTCCCCCTTACACCAGCTTCAAACGCTATTCCGTTGGCACCTGTCTGGCTTTCGGGGTATACCGACATATCATACATGCCTGCAGGCCCCCCTGTTGCATATATGATATTGGTGCAGTTAAACAGTGTAAACCCCATGTTCTCCTGTGAAACAGAGGATTTATCAATAGCAAGCAGCCCCAGAGACTTCCTGAACCCTTCCTCATCTGAAGTCAGAATTGAAACAACAAGATATCCGTCAAAAATCCTTATTCCCTTCTGCCTTACCTGCTGTTCCAGTTTTTCAGTCATATACCTTGACGTGAGCGGGCCGGCTGACGTTGCCCTGCTGCGGGGGTCGTGGTCAGTCTTGTACCCAATATATTCTCCATACCTGTTATGCGGAAACGGCACCCCTATCTCCGCCAGCCTGCAGAAGGTCCTGGCAGAAAGAGCAGCCTCCGCAAGCGCAATATCTCCATGCATGCTCCCCCCGTCAAAAAGAGTCTGTGCCATCTCATATACCGAATCAGGTGTGTCACCCGAAAGAGAGAGCTTGTAATAGGTCTGCTTGTCGGAGCCTGTATTTCTTGATGTCCCCATGTTTATACCTTCAGTTACTATGCATACGTCATTCTGCCCCAGGTTGCAGAGCATATCGGCCGCATTGAATCCTGCCGCTCCGCTTCCGACAATTACAGTGTTAAAACTGTAAACATCCATGTCTATTCCATTGATCTTTGTCCTGCTCATGTCCATTCCCCGTTCACCTCACAATCTTCTCAAATGAAATCCACCGTCTACATTGATTACCTCTCCTGTAGAAAACCCCAATCTCCCTGAACATAGCACAGATACGGCATCTGCAATGTCCCCGGGTTTGCCCCAGCGCTTTATTGGTGTAAGTCCTCCGTTGATAAGCCTGTCATATTTTTCTTTTACTCCGGAAGTCATATCAGTCAGAATAATGCCTGGCCTTATTTCATATACATTTATTCCATACTCTGCCAGCCTGTCGGCAAAGAGCCTTGTTATCATACTCACTCCCGCTTTGGAAATACAGTACTCCCCCCGGTATACAGATGAGGTATATGCGGATATTGATGAAATATTTACAATAACCGGGTAATAATCATGAATCTTTTCTTTCTCTCTCACCATTATACCTGCCACCGCCTGTGTCATGAAAAAAGTACCTTTAAGGTTTATATCCATAACAAAATCAAAGCTATCCACACTGGTTGAGAGTATGTCCTCCCTGTTTCGGGGGGCAACACCTGCATTGTTTACAAGAATATCAATCCTGCCGAATGTATCCATGACAGAGTCTGCAGCCTTCCTTCTGTCTGATTCTGATGAGATATCAGCTTGAATATACAAAGCCCTGGCACCTGCATGCCTGATTCTTTCCATCGTCCCTTCTGCCCTGCCGCTTTCAAGTATATCCATTACGGCAATTAAGTATCCATCTTGTGCCAGCTTAACCGCTATAGCTGCTCCTATGCCTTTTGCAGCTCCTGTGACAAGCGCTGTCTTATTGTCTTCCATTGCCAAACCCTCCCATTCAATCCTTTTTAACAAACTGCCTGTACAAAGCACCGTAAACTTTACTGTCCCTTACTACGCAGCCTGTTTCTCCGCCTGCTCTCATAAGTTCTGTGCACTTGCTGCAGGCTATACAGCACTTTTCTTTTTTAAGCCCTCCTTCCTGCAGTATGTCCCGTGCAAATTCAGGATAGGCAAATGCCTGCCTTCCATACCCTGCAATGGTTATATGCCCCTTCTTCTTTAAACCCGCTGCCAGATGTGGTGAAAAGTGGCGCAGCCACGTGTACCCTGTGCCTGCAACAGCCATTCCGGGAACAGCCTGCTGTATTGCCGCAGCCCCATGCGACAGCCT
>CAYYGK010000352.1:0-1967 GCA_964471145.1 uncultured Eubacteriales bacterium
CCTGTTTTCTCCTGCTTCTTCCACCCGTTCTTATAATACTCTGTTTGTGTATAACGGTACATTACTGTTCCCTGGTCCGTTGATACAGGGGTCCAGGTTTTAAAAAGCCGGTTCAGCCCGTCATATTGATAGTATTTTGTGTTTCCGTTCTCATCCTCAGTAGTCTTTATTTTGCCGTTATCATAGTAAGCTGTAAACTGGTCTGTCATATCCGGGTTCTGTTTTTCAACCAGTCTTCCTGCCCGGTCATATGTATAAACCGTACTTGCTTCTTCTGTATCATTCAAATACTCTGTATGTGTTCTTTGTGTCCTGCCGTCAGGCAGCATGTCATAGCTGTATTCTTCCAGCAGCAAAGGAGTATCATCACCTGAATCTTCTCTGAAGAATACCCTGCTCAGCCTGTTCATGACATCATATTCATATTCATATATGGACCCGTCAGGCTTTGTTTCCTTTTGCAGGTTTCCATATATGTCATAGCTGCTGCATACGGTTGTGTTATTCTCTGCATCTGTTTGTGTATGCAGCTTGCCGCCGGGATAAAAGGTTCGTCTTAGTCCGTGGTCACCGGTGTACCCCCAGGTCACAGGGGTATCATTGAGGCCGTCACAGCCCGGGCTGTACAGATTTGGTGTTACCTCCTGTACTTTTCTTCCTGCCGCATCGTATACAATACGTGTTGTTTCCCCCTCGTCAAGGATCCTCCTTACCATCCTGCCGTTTTTGTCATACTCAAATTCAGTCCTGTACCCCTCAGGGCTTGTTTGTGCGGTTTTCCACCCTATATCATTGTATTCATACGTTATTGTATTCCCTTCCGGGTCAGTTACTGTTTCAACATTTCCATCTTCATCATACGTATAGGTGGTTGTATTTCCTTCAGGGTCGGTAACCGTTTTCAACGGGCTTATGACGTTATATCCGAGTGTCTGGCATTCCGCTCCAGAATAGTATGTATAGGTGGTTATGGCAAAATCATCATCGTTACTTACCCCATCTATATATTCATCCGCACCGTTTAAGGGTATGGCTTCCTTAAGAAGGCTTATTCCGTTTGAGTCATAAACGTAGAATTTTCTCTTTCCCTCTTCATCTTTTTCACTTATAAGATTGTTATAGCTGTCATAAGTGTACTCCTTAAAGCTTGAATCCGGGTTTACAACCCTGGTGATATTTCCATTATCATCTCGCTCGTACTCTGTAACATTGCCGTTCCGGTCTGTTATGGTTTTTTCTTCACCATACCTGTTTATCTCTATTGAATCATCCCATACTCCCTCAATAATCTGATTACATCCATTGTAAACATAAACAACATAGCCCGGGTAAATCTCTTCCTGGACATCATATCCGTCCTGTCTGATAATATATATCCTGCCGTTACAGGTCAACGCACAGTAGCTGCGGGCTGCGCCAGGGATTTCTACGAATTCCAGCAGCCTCCATCTGTTATTGTCAGCATCATATTTATGTACAACACCGGTTTCTCCGTTTATGACAAACATATTATTATCCAGAATTACCAGGTCACCTTCCGGTGCATCTTCAGCATATATGCTCCAGGAATCCTGTACAGGATCATATTCTTCAAGATTATTTCTTCTATCAATAACATATATTCTGCCATTTAATACTTCTGCGAACCTGTTGGATCTGTCAAATGAAAAATGACTGCCAAAAAGAGTATCTTCAACCCGTGTCCAACCGGAGCCGTCATACCTTTCAACAATCTGATCGTAGTCTTCTCCTGTCTTATCCCCGCCTATGGCATACAGATAACCGTTAAGTTCAACCAATGCAAGATTATATCTGGGATACTGCATGCTTTGTATATAACTCCAGGAATCAGTCGACGGGTTATATCTTTCTACACTGTTATAGGTTTCAATTTCAGCCGGCGTATACATGGTGTCATATCTCCATCCTCCTGCAACGTATAACATGCCGTTTAAGACTGCTGCACC
>CAYYGK010000353.1:0-1955 GCA_964471145.1 uncultured Eubacteriales bacterium
TTTGTTTTCCCTTGCATAGTCTACCCATTCCTTAAGCTGCTCCCGTGTAAGCGTCATCCCTGTAGGGTTGTTGGGATAGCACAGGTATATTATATCTACTCTTTCTTCAGGCAGTTCAGGTACAAAACCGTTATCAGCACTGCAGGGCAGATATGTTATGCCGGAATACCTGCCGTTTTCAAATTCTCCACTCCTGCCGGCCATTACATTTGTATCAACATACACCGGATAGACAGGGTCTGTAACCGCAATCCTGTTTTCCGTTCCGAATATCTCCTGTATGTTTCCGGTATCGCACTTTGAACCATCGCTTATAAATACCTCTCCTGCATCTATATCCAATCCCCGGCAGGCATACTTTTCCTCTATTATTCTCTCCCTCAGGAATGCATACCCCTGTTCCGGTCCGTAACCCCTGAAGCTCTCCTCCCTTGCCATCTCATCAGCAGCACTGTGCATAGCAGACACAACTGCCTGCGGCAGAGGCCTTGTTACATCCCCGATACCCAGCTTTATTACATCCGCCCCGGGGTTTTGCTGTCTGAACTTTTCCACCCTCGTTGCTATTTCGGCAAAAAGGTAGTTTCCCTGCAGTTTAAGGTAGTTCTCATTGATCCTTGCCATGCTGTATCCCCTTTCCCTTTATTATGTCTTCAATGCAGGCCTCGCCCTCATAAACCCTGACAGCGGGGCCTGTCATGTATATGTGTCCATCCTGTCTGCTCCATTCTATAAGGAGGTCTCCCCCCGGAAGCCTGAGTGTGGCAGTCCTGTCGGTCAGATTGTTGAGCACCGAAGCAGCCAGCACTGCACAAGCACCGGTACCACATGCCAGTGTCTCCCCCGCTCCCCTTTCCCAGACTCTCATACTGACAGTGTTCCTGTCCTCCACAACAGCAAATTCAGCATTTATCCTGTCCGGAAAAAGCGAATGGTTCTCCATAAGTGGCCCAACCCTGTCCAGCGGAAAAGCCTTTATGTCCTTTATATAAGCCACTGCATGGGGATTGCCCATTGAAACACAGGTAACGCTGTATGTAACACCTTCTATTGTTACAGGCTCTGATATGAACCTGTCCCCGTCAAAATCAACAGGTATCCTGGAAGGCTCCATTATCGGCTTGCCCATGTCCACCCTGACAGACTCAATACGGCCCCCGGATGCCTTCATCTCCAGCTGCCTTATGCCTGCAAGTGTCTCAACAGCAATCCCGTTTTTATCCGTAAAACCATTGTCATATACATACTTTCCGACACACCTTATAGCATTGCCGCACATCTCTGCCTCGCTGCCGTCCGGATTGAACATCCTCATCCTGAAATCAGCCTTATCTGATGGCATAATGAGAACCAGTCCGTCAGAACCAGCCCCAAAGTGCCTGTCGCTCAGCAGTTGTGACAGCTGTGAAGGATTGTCCACCTGCCTGTCCAGGCAGTTTATAAATATGTAGTCGTTGCCGATGCCGTGCATCTTTGTAAACCTCATAATATCCCTCCGGTTATTCCTGTTAGTGCAAATTGCGTTGTTAATAGCATACCAGAAAATGCACATCAAAACAATTGCAAATCGTTGCGCCTTTGGGGCGATTTCATCTCCTTCCTTACTTCCTTATGCCTTAAAAGGTTTCAAGCAAATTATACACATTATGGAGAACCTGATTTCTGAAGTTTTGCAAGAGAAAACAAAAACTATGATGCTTGAAAAATATGACACGTTTTCAGCCGTATACTGCAAGATACAGATGTAAAGCATTTTCGGCCTTAAATTGAATGGCAATGAAGCAACTGTAAATAATAGAAAGTAGACATTGGAAACCCGAAAGGGAGAGAGGAAGGGGATCTAAAAATCGCAGTTGCCTGATCTGTCAAATTATAAAATTACTGCTCTTTACCTTATTATAATCTTCAATGGTGTCAATATCTATTAGTACACCTTTTTCTTCTACATCCAGCAA
>CAYYGK010000354.1:0-1924 GCA_964471145.1 uncultured Eubacteriales bacterium
ACCCCAACAGTCATAGTTTTGTTTGTTTTAAGTCCGCGGGCAATTTCGTTTACCTTATAATTCAAATCCTTAATCGCACTATCAATTAAAACCTTGTTATCGTCCAGTACATTCCCACCATTTAAGTATTTGGATATTGTGGCAATTGACAGTCCTGTCTGTCTGGCAATATCCTTAATTGTTGCTGCTATATATATCTACCTCCAATGCTAAACGTTTCGCTGTATATAGTTATTTTAACTTTTCTTTTTTGCTTTGTCAATTGCAAACGATAAATATGCATGAACGCAAAAAATCTCAAACAACGCAGAAGGCTTTGAGAGAGTCTTAAGGACTCAGGCAGAACCTCTTGAGCTGGTCTTTTGAAAAGGTCCATTCGGGTGTGTTAAGAGTTTCCCCGAAATTCAGGCTGTACCAGGGGCTGATTCCGGGTGAAGATTCGTTTTTAAGTATATGGATGTCCTGCGCCGGCATGTAGCTTTGGGCTGTCATGAATAACTTTTCTCCCGTATCAGTGTTTATGGCAGTGTCGACAACTATTACGCAGTGCCCGGGCAGAGAACCTTTAATGAATACGTCCCCGGGCATCAGTTCTTTGACTGGTACAGGTTTCATCTGCTTCTCAAGAGACTGTGTGTTGGCATAGGAAAACACCATGTCAAGGTACTGCCTGAAGCTTTCATAGTCATTGGAAGTGCCTGTCCTTTTAACCCATCGGCAGCTTGTGCCTCCCTCCACTATAATCCTGTAGCCCTCTCTCCACCTGCTGTAATTTGCATTAAATCCTGACACAAAGTTAAAGCTGATATTCTCATACATTCCTTTGCCGTAAAGGTATTCGGCATAAAGCCTCATTACGGCATCCGCACACTGCTGCAGATCCCTGCTGCCCGTATCAATATCAAGCACCGCCTCATATGACTTTAAAGGTTTCACCCTGCCGTCGTAGTATTTCACAACACTGCCGTGCGGCTTCAACGGAAAGTTTCTAAGAAAAGACCCGAAAGAGCCTTCTGCAAGCACCTCCCTGACAAATCCTTGGGGCGGGGCAAACCTTGACTCTATGGTACGGCCCCCGGGATATATGATTGGCGGCTGTTGCTTTTGTGAAGCACCTTTTGTGGCAACAGAATCCTTTTTAACTGTCTGCACTGCTTTTGTCTGAGTCTCTTGTTTTTGATTGTCACTGGCACATGATACAAGCACTGCCATACAAACCATGAATACCAAAACCCAGGCGGTCCTTACGCTTTTTGCCAACTGCAGCCCTCCCGCATTTTTTTGTATATTAATATATTACTCCTCTGTCAGTACACTGTCCAGATATCTGATACAATCCTGCAGCCTCTCATCAAAACGCATAAGCCCACCGTGCCATAACCTGCCTTCCATCTCTTTAGATGAAAAGTATACGGCCTTATAAACAATTTCGGGTCTGTACTCATAATGCATCATATCAAAATGCCCCCATTTCCCTCCCCATAAGAATCCATGCTTTTCAAAAATCTCTGCCATCTCAAACGGATACCCTGCAAGTCTTTGGGCAGCTTTGTCCCTTGAGGTCCATTTCCAGTAGTCATGAGTGTTAACTGCAAGGTCTATAGCCGTACCGAATGCGTGGGCACTCAGTCTGCCTGTTCCTGCAATATACCTGTAGTTGAATGTACCGCCGTGGGCGCTTATGTACCGGTACAATACAGGGTTGTCCCTTGCGCTGACCAGCAATTCCCTGAAAACAGCCCCAAGCTTTAAGGCGGCTTCATTGCTGGCGTTAAACATTATGCTTGAGCTTCCTGCAGGTACACTTACAAGTTTTTTGGAAACCTCTTTCTCATTTTCACCGTAAACCTCCTTTAAAAGCTCATATACCCTTGCCCTTCCCGGGTCAAACGATGGGTCAGCCAGTTCCTTTATTTGACCGAGA
>CAYYGK010000355.1:0-1886 GCA_964471145.1 uncultured Eubacteriales bacterium
TTTTCTCCACAGGAAATACTGAACCGTATCTGAGCCGTGAGCGACAGCCTGTATTGAAGAAAGCAGGTGCATGCCGGGTTTTTTAAGAGTTGATACATTCATCCAGTTTGTTGTACTTGGAGTGCTCTCCATCAGCATAAACGGTTTGCCGTTTTTGAGTGAACGGTTGATATCATGTTTGAATCCAACACGGGATGCCAGTTTCCAGTCAGGTTCAATACCGTGCCATTGAGGGTAGTTATCCCAGGAGACTACATCAACTCCGTCTGCCATCTTCCAGTAGTCCAGCCACTTATATGTCCCCATGAAATTTGTTGTGACGGGTATACCAGGGGTTTCCCTTCTGAGTGGTTCTGTTTCGCATTTGAAAAAATTTAGTGTCTGATGAGTGACAAATCTTTTCCAGTCAAGATTCAGACCGTGAACCTGGTCCTCTCCGTGCGGTGCGGGAGATTCAATCTGAGACCAGTCACTGAAGGTATGGCTCCAGAATGATGTCCACCATGCATGATTGAGTTTTTCAAGTTCATTATCATATTTTGTTTTCAACCAATCCCTGAAAGCTTCCTGGCAAAGCGGGCAGTGGCATTCTCCTCCGTATTCATTTGACACATGCCAGAGTATCAGTCCTTCATGTGACTTGTATCTCCCTGCGAGTTCTGTGTTGATTATACGGGCTTTTTCTCTGTAAACAGGAGAAGTATAGCAGTGATTGTGTCTTTTTCCATGAAGATTTCTTTTTCTGTCAGCTTCGACTCTGAGTACCTCGGGATACTTTTGTGACATCCAGGCTGGACGTGCTCCCGTTGGCGTCGCCAGAATGGTGTATATGCCGTTTCTTGCAAGCTTATCCATTATACAATCCAGCCATTGGAAATCAAATCTTCCTTCTTCGGGTTCCAGACCCGCCCATGAAAATATTCCCACCGCTGCTACATTGCATCCGGCAAGCTTCATGAGCCTGATATCCTCATCCCATACTCCTTTAAAGTTTTTCCACTGGTCAGGATTGTAATCTGCGCCATGGAGAAAATGTGGTACTTTCATACTGATGGGAGGAAACCTGTCCATTTCAATCATCACCTCATCATTATTTTATCTTTTTATATTACCAATATGACTATATTGCAATTCTATTTTATTTATTAACCGTTGTAAATCATATTATATTGCAGTAATATATAAATATATTGACTCTGGAGGACTGCATAATGGATTATACATTCCCTGCCAAAAGCCCTTATGATGATGAACTCCCATTTGTTATAACCGGTTTTGCACGGTACTGGGAACAGGAGGACATTGAAAGGAGCAATGGCTATAATAATTACCAATGGCTTCATTGTGCAGAGGGAAAAGGCCTTCTCAAAATAGGGGGAGAAGAGTTTGAAATATCAGAAGGAAATGGATTTTTCTTTTCGCCGTGGATACCCCACAGCTATTATTCAATGACAAAGCCATGGATTACAAAGTGGATTACTTTCAAGGGACATTCTGTAAGCAGTGTATTAAATGTCTTGAAGATAGGCGAATGGGGAGTATTTTATATTCAAAACCTTAGGCCTCTGGAGATAATTATGAATGATATTGCTTTGGCAACAGCATCCAGCAATCCATTTAAATCAATTCATTGCTCGTCTCTTCTGTATTTTATGCTTGTCAAACTTAAAAGCCTTATAGAGTTGAACGACAATAAGAATACAAACATGTACAGCAGGCTGCAGCCTGTCATATCCTGGCTTGATAAAGAGTATGGATCAGATGTTTCTCTCCCGCAGATGAGCAGGATACTGCATGTATCCCCCCATTACCTCTGCCGGCTTTTTAAAAGCACCATGAATACCACACCGTTTAAATATCTGACAACTGTTCGTATACAGAAGGCA
>CAYYGK010000356.1:0-1834 GCA_964471145.1 uncultured Eubacteriales bacterium
TGTGTTTGAAAAAATGTTTAAAACACAATTGTAATAGCTTTAGAACTTAAATTGGATTACCTGTTATATCATTTATTTTATATGATTTAACATGCAAAGAAAGGAGGTTGGTCTTCATGTAGCATAGCATAAGAATAGATTATCATCCTTAGGACAGCTTGCTCACATTTTGTATTAACTGATAATGACAGGCATAAAGGAAATAAAATTTATTAAATTACAGAAAGGGGTTTAAGCAAATGTCAAGAGGATCGAAGCTTAAAAAAAGAATAAGTGTATGTCTCGTGCTTGTACTAATTTTTCTGGTTTTCCAGATGATGCCGGTTTTTGCCGTGTCGTATGTCACGCCCATTAACTGGTCTGGTTTATCCGTCAATCCGACTGGTACGATACCTGACCGATATGCTACGCTTGCAAAGTATGGTGCAATAGATGCATGTGATTGGTACGAAACCTGTCTGGCCTATGGGCATGAGGGTGAGTATGTTGACTTTGGTGATGGAATGCTGGACAGTAATCCGTCAAAACATGAAGACAAGGAAATAAGGGTTCCGGCGGAGAAATCGCATTTTATGGCATTAACTATTAAACTTGGGCTTTGGGATCAGTCCATCACCGGTGTATCGGTGGCTGATGCAAAAATCAGGGCTCTCACCATTATAAAATCCGTTGCAAAGGATCATGTAAGCAATGGCGGTGTAGGCCCTGCTCCCTGGGGAGATGAATGGCAGACTCCCTTGTGGGCGAAATGGGCTGCCTATGCTGCCTGGTATTTATGGGACGAGTTATCGGCAACCGATAAGGGCTATGTAGAGAATATGCTCATCTATGAAGCAAACAGGTTTAATACAAGAAATCCGCATGGAATAAGTAATGGGGATTTAACTAATTCACCTGGTGAGACGATGGCTTGGTATGCAGGCATTCTTCAAACAGCGAATGCCATAATGCCTACACATCCAAATGCTGCTACATGGAGAAGTCAGGGTATCAAATATAGCATGACATCAAGGGCGCGGGAGGCAGATCTTAACGATAAGCGGCCGATTGAAGGACAGAATGCATCATACTGGATTAAGGGATATAATTACGGACCTGAGTATGCTATGGGCAATCACAACGTATATCCTCATCCGGCTTATACCTCAATTGCTTTTAGGCAACCAATGGAAGGAATTTTCACATATAGTCTTGCAGGTATCACTCCTCCGTCAGCAAATGCTTACAACATTTCGGAGATATATGACATGTATGTCGACTATTATTGGACAAGTCCGCCATATAAATCTCCGGGAGGAACCATATATATGTCAGATTGGGACTTATATTGGCCGGTCAGCAAAGGATCTGGAACAAGACATAATTCTTACGCCAGCTTTACAGATGGGGACAGTTATATGTTTCTTCTGGGTCTTGACCGGTATTGCTCACGGTCTGCAGCTGCCATGGAGGATCTCCATACAGAAACGCTTGTAAATTCCCTTGACACCGGTACAGGTACGTGTGACATAGGAGATGTGACGATCAAACCCGGACCAACCGCCGCAAAACAATACCTTTACTACAAGATCAAAGCCAACAACAAGCTGCGTATGCCTGATATGCCGGTACTTGGCAATGACTGGGTTTATCTGGAGAGTGCCTATAATCCGGGTGAAAACCTGAAATCGGTAAATGGCGGGACATCCTTTGATGTAGTAGGCGATACATCTGACAGGTCAAAGTGGAAGTTTGTACCTGTAGGAGATGGAGTGCATTACTACATTGAGAACAAGCACTATTCAGGTGAAAGGCTTGTTGCAACAAACGGAACCGGAGGCTTAAACCTTCAATC
>CAYYGK010000357.1:0-1826 GCA_964471145.1 uncultured Eubacteriales bacterium
AGGAATCTGATCACCATACTTTATCTCATTGCCGGTAAGCTTGACCTTCAGGTTATCCTGAAAAGCATCATAAATAAAGACTTATGCCCTGAGTATATTTGTAATATCAACCACATCGGCTTCTTTAGCAATGTCATATATAGTTTTTTTTCACTTTACGCATGAATAAATTACCATAGTCAGAATTATGTTAACCATAGTGAATAGCGAGTAACACAGATAAAAATGATATTCAGGAAGGAGTGTGTATTCCGGTTCATCCGGACAGTGAATCCGAAGGCATTCGGACATGAGACCGGACAACTTAGCAAAAGTAGTGTGTTTTTTGCAAGTACTTTTTCACGAAAGTTGCAAAATATTTTTCCATAGTATTGCAACTCCATTTTCCACAATGTTGCAAACTTTATTCCCCCACTCTGTTCAGCAGGGAAATAAATGTTTGCAGGCATTTATTACTTGATTTAAAAGGGCAGTGGTTCAGTTTTACATTTAATCCTCCGTTCTGCCATTACGGAAGATTCGAGGCCGTGTTTTGAAAGTATGTGTTCCAGTTTGGCAACATATTCAACAAGATCTTGAACTTCGCAGAATTTTTCAATATACAGTTTCTGCAGATACTCACGTTCTTCCTGCCAGCGTTCAGATGCGCCTTTTACTGAGATATCCAACTTACCAGCTTCATAATCACAGATATCACGCTGGATGTTAGCATAAAGATCCTGTTCACTAAATTCATACGGAAATGGTTCTGCTCCATATTCCACAAGTAGATAACGCTTAAGGTCATCGGGAAAGGACTTCCTGTATGTATGTTCAAGTTCATTGATAATAGTGTTGTTTATGGTCATGTTATTTATCCTCCTTGTCTACTGATGAGATTGAGTGATAAAGCTCATTGATGCTTGACTCCCTCAGACGGTTATTCTCTCCCGGAAACAGGAGAAGATAACAGTGGTGCATAAGCCTGCCTACAAGGGCGGCTGTCATCTGCTCATCATAAAGTACATTGACCCACCTCGAAAATTCCAGGTTTGTGTTCAAAATAATGGACTTCTGCTCATGTATCTCGGAGAGATAGTCAAAGAGTAACTGGGCACCGGTGCGGTCATACGGGACATAGCCCCATTCGTCCAGTATAATGACAGACGCTTTATTCAATTTCTTAAGCAGTATCCCAAGTGTGCCGGCCTTCTTTGCTTCCGAAAGCTGGTTGACTAGTGCTGCAGTACGATAGAATTTAACGGGAATACCTTTCTTACATGCAGTTACACCAAGGGCAGTAGATAGCATAGTTTTTCCTGTTCCAGTCCTGCCGTACATGATGACATTTTTCTTTTCCCTGATAAAATCAAGGGATTTCAGGCCCTCTGGTGTCAGGTCAGAAGGAAGTGTGATTTCATCAAAACGAAATCCATCAAATGTTTTAATACTGTAAAAACCTGCACTATTCATCAGTTTGGCTACACGTCCATGTTCACGGTTTTTCAGTTCCGCAGACAATAGTTTATATAAGTATTCCTGATGTGATTCGCCATCTGTTGTCTGAGCCATTTGGGCAAGATTCTGGCTCAGTCTAAGTTTTTTACAACAACCTATGATTTCTCCTTTAAGCATTTGCAGCACCCCCTTTTTGCAATAAAATATCGTAATCAATAAGGTTAGTTGGCATCTGGCCGACATCCGGTATTTTCGAATCAAGCGGCATCGGCGGAAGCTCAGGCACATCAGCATAAATACGTCGGTAGAGGTTTTTAAGGCTGTCCGCGTCAGATGCACCATAGGAGAGTGCTTGATTGACGGTACTTAGCGCACTGTCAAAACCGGTT
>CAYYGK010000358.1:0-1816 GCA_964471145.1 uncultured Eubacteriales bacterium
TTTTCAATATGAACACATGCAGTGTACCCTCCTGGAAGAAAAAGTCTGTTATGCTCTTTACAACAATGATTTCCTGGCTGGGACTTATCAACAGGAATAGAAACACTGCAGGTACCAGCACAACAAATATCTTGTTTAACTGCATGAGCATTCCTGACAGGTATCCCAGGGACATAAACACCAGCACATAGAATACTGCTGCCGCCATGGCGGTTAATGCTTCTGAAGGGGCAAGGAAAAACCCTTCAAGTATGATATTTCCACTCCCTTTTACGGCATACATAATACTCCTGAACGCAACAGATGCAAGTGTTGCAGTTATTCCTCCCCATACCGCTCCTGCAAGCAGCAGAAGTAAATTGGACAAGTCACTGCTTATCCTGTTTGAAACAAAGGTAAAATCAATATCTCTTCCTGTTTTCATGGTGAGTATGACTGCAAATGTCAGTCCCCACATGAGCGTAAAAGCCATCGTCATCTCCTGATAATAATTCACGGCCAAAGTCACGCTTGAGCTGCTTGATGTCATGCTCCCGGTGCCTGCAAAAGAAAAAAACACCGCTGCGGCCTGGGCCAGTATCATTGCAAGAAACATGCTGCTGTAAGCCCTTGCCTTGTATAAGAACTGCCTCTTAACAGCCGTAAACAGGTCAGTCTGCGTCAAATACATTGTCTATCCCCCCTCTGGAAGAAGCTGTAAGGTATACGCACAGGTCATCGGTACTTACCGGTACCATCTCCACTCCCGCTGTCTTCAGTCTTTTTATCCTTTCCCCATCCTTTACCGCAACCACAAATATGCTGTTCCTTCCAAGCTTTCTGCAAAAAAGCAACTCATCTTCCGGGATTTGTTCCCTTATCACCGTTGATAATCCCCTGAGACCTGTCGCATAGCCCTTGAGTTCATCAATTGGTTTATGCAGGAACAGACTTCCCTGGTCTATAAGGAGTATGTCCTCCAGTATTTCTTCTATTTCGCCCAGCAGATGGCTTGATATTATGACCGTACGGGGATAGGCCATATAATCCTTTAACAGTGCCCTGTAGAAATCCTTCCTGGCCGGCGAGTCCATACCGGATGTGGGCTCATCATATATTGTAAGCATGCATCTTGCCGCCATGCCCACAATTACATTGAATGTGCTCTTCATCCCCTTTGACAGGCTTTTATGATTCTTTTTAAGGTCCAAAGAAAAATACTCGGTCAGCCTGTCAGCAAGCTTCATGTTCCAGTTGCTGTAAAATCCTTTTGCCTCCCTCAGGATTTCCCTCAGGCTCATACTCGCCGGAAAATGCATACTGTCATCCACAAAAACCATATTTGATGATACTCTCAGGCTGTTAAAAGGGTTTATGGAGAACACTTCTATATGTCCCCCATCGGGTTTTAAAAACCCGGCAGCCATCTTAAGAAGCGTGGTTTTGCCTGCCCCGTTCCGTCCTATGAGCCCTGTTATCCGGTTTTCCTCTATGGAAAAAGACAGGCCGTCAACAGCTTTAAGACTGCCGTATTTTTTTGTAAGGTTTCTGCACTCTACAACGTTCATTCGCCATACCTCCCATGACTTCTTCCTTCTTTTCTTATCATTGATATCACTTCCTGTTCCTCCATTCCCAGACGTCTGGATTCCATAACCAGCTCCTCAATCAGTTTTTTGAGCTTGCCTTCCCTGCGTTTTTTTCTGATTTTGCTTCCAGCACCAGCTATTATGTACATACCCAGCCCCCTCTTCTTATACAGTATGCCCTCATCTGCCAGCATATTTAGTCCCTTTGCGGCAGTAGCCGGATTGATGTTAAACATGTCGGCAAGCTG
>CAYYGK010000359.1:0-1808 GCA_964471145.1 uncultured Eubacteriales bacterium
CTCAAAGATCACATGGTGAATGCCAAAAAAAGAGCATTAAGCCTTGGGATATAAATTATATAAAAAATTGATATCTCGTGGTAGAAAAACATAGTAGTCCAAGTAGCCGAAGTAGATGTATTTTACATGGACTACACTCCTATCTCGTGGTGTGTAGTTATAGTAGTCGAAGTAGTCGATGTTGATTGTTTGAAGTGAAAAGGATACATTGTTCATGCAGAAAAATATGAAAGGAGCATGAACAATGGAGGTAGTTAGAGTAATGACTGAAGAGGATCAAATCCGCTATTATCTGGCGGATGAAGACGGACTTCCGGTGGAACCGGTACTGAGGTTTCTGAAGTTCAAAGACAATACCGGGTATGCAAGGAACTCGCTGCGTATGTACTGCCAGCAGCTGAAGCAGTATTATACATACCTGGGTGATAGAAGGAGGGAGTTTACGGATGTCACTATTGATGACCTGGCAGGATTTATAGCATGGCTGCAAAACCCGTATATCCACCAGAAAGTGGTGCCTCTCCTGCACAAGCCTGCCAGGAAACCGCGCACAGTAAACAGCACAGTTGATACAGTGGTGGCCTTTTATGATTACCTGACAAGGCATAGGGAGTATGAAGGGAGGATGTCGGAAGTACTGGTGAAATTCATAAGGAACCCGGGCAGGAATTACAGGGGATTTCTTTATGGCATAGCGGAAACAAAAGCCGTAAAAAGCCACGTACTGAAACTCCGGGTGCCACGTATGGGGCTGAGGACGATCAAGCGGGAGGATGCAACGGAACTGCTAAGAGCCTGCAGAAACCTAAGGGATTATTTTCTGCTTTACCTGCTGTTTGAGACGGGAATGAGGATTGGCGAGGCATTATCGCTGTGGCTTGAGGATTTAGACTTTTCCGGCAATGCCATATTCCTTAAGGATAGGGGCGAGCTGGAGAACCAAGCTGAGATAAAGACAGTGTCAAGCCCGAGACGACTGGATGCCACGCAGGAACTGATGGATCTATTCACAGAGTATGTCTGCATGTTCCATACTGAAGGAGTGCAGACAAACCACGTGTTTGTAAAGCTCCGTGGAGGTAATGTAGGAAAAGCAATGGATTATACTGATGTTGACAACCTTTTCCGTACATTAAGAGAGAAAACCGGCATTGCTGTTACGCCTCACATGTTCCGCCATACCTCGCTAAGCCTGCTTTATTCTTCAGGATGGGAGCCGGAACTGCTCCGTGTGAGGGCGGGACATAAAAATATATACACAACAATCAATACATATGTGCATCCTTCGGATGAGGAAGTGGCTGAAGCTTTCCGTGCTGTGGTACCGGCACTTAAGCCACTGAAGGTAGACGAGGAGGTGCAAGGGAGGTGAATGCATACAAAGATGCCCTGTTATATGAATACGGGGATAAATACGGAGAGATACTACTTTTCCTGGAAGAGGATGAGGGCTACTGGAAGGAGAATGATACATGGGATGTTCGGGACAGTGTGTTTGCAGCTTACGGACTTACCATCAGCAAACGCTACTTAAGCAAACAGGTTCATTTTTATACATTTAATGATGAACGGCTGAAAAATGAGATGAAATTTTACCTTGTATATTCAATGAAGAACCGGCTCCTCTCACCGCTCACTGTGTTCAAGAACTTCAAGGCTCCGTTGGACTACCTTGCTGCATTCATGAACACTCACGGCAAAGGAACAAGTTTTAACGGGCTGGAAATAGGTGATATGCAACTGATCAGGTTTCTGAAGAACAAGAGATTATATTCAAAGAAATCAGGCTGTGAGTCATATGAATATCA
>CAYYGK010000360.1:0-1757 GCA_964471145.1 uncultured Eubacteriales bacterium
ATTGGAAGTGCAGTGCAGCCTTTGACACTGAAAGGTGAACTCTACAGGGCAAATAATATTGAAAGCTTTGATACGGCTGCCGCAAGAATATTGGTTGAAGGGGATGTGGAACTGCTTTATTATGCCACCCATGCTGTCAACGACTATAAGGGTCCAGTGTTCACATTCGATTTTGAGGAGGGCAGTGTATTTTATGATGCCAGTGAACAAGTACTAAAAGCAGTAATGAAAAACGGCAAGACAATGGAATATGGTAATCCGAATGACAATATGATGGACAAGCTCTGGAACAGCGTTAATTCAGTGAGAAAAGGTGAAACGGTTACCTGTACAATACGAACGGCTCTTCCTCATATAAAATGTATAAACGGCCTGCATGAGTCCGTTCCCGAGATTGTCGAGTTTGACAGGGAACTTGTAAAGATGGATACAGATAAAGGGATAACCTATATGGAAAGCTTGTTTGGTGATATGAAAAGGTGTTATGAGCAAAGCCTGCTGCCCTCAGAAGCAGGACTGTCCTGGGCTTTTGCAGGCAGGGATATTCCACTTGAAAACTACACCGATTTTCCATCTATGCGATATTCAGACAAAAAAACTTAAAATCTACACAAATATATTTTTAAAAACCCCTATATGTTGGTATAATATTGAGGACATATCATTAGAGGAGGTATTTTTATGAAAGCTGTATCGAAATGGGTAGAAGGATTCAAATCGGTAGTTGACAATGGAAGAAAACATGCAGTTGTGCTTGACCTTCCTGAGTCGCAGGGAGGAACTGACTTTGGAGCAACAGCACTTGAGCTTACTGTGATGGCACTTGCCGGCTGCATTTCCACCATATTTGCCATGGTTGCAAAGAATTCGGGCCTGGAGTTTTCAGATTTGAAGGCTGATGTAGATGCCGAAAAGGGCCAGAAGACGATTGAAAAGGTTACAATCAAGGTTCATGTAAAGACCGATAACGTGGAGAAAGCAAAAAAAGTTCTGGACAAAACCCTTGCCGCCTGCCCTGTAGGATTGCTTTATGACCAGGCCGGGGTGGATACTCAGACTGAATTGATATTTGTTTAACATGCGATTGTGCAAAATGGCCGCCTTCAAATATGAGGGCGGTTTTAACTTAACTGCAATAAAAAGGAAAGGATAAGCTGATAATATGTGGAACAGAAGAATATCATAGAAAAAAAGCCTCCGCTTGTCTATATGGCAAAATTGGTGTATACTTCTTGTTAGATTTTAAATCGGAGGATAAACAAATGGACAATAAGAAGTTCGTTCAAAAGAACCAGAAGATAAAAATGTCACTGCTGACGCTCTTAAACATAGTACCTGACGAGTTTTACATAAGATGTGTGTATTTCCTCTTCTTTGGACGTTTTCCCGACCTTGATAGTCCCCGGACCTTTAATGAAAAGATAAACTGGCTGAAACTAAACTACAGGGACCCTATAATGGGAAAGCTTGTCGACAAGTATGAGGCAAGGGACTATGTGAAGAAACGCATAGGAAGCGATGTACTCATAGAACTGCTGCAGGTATGCAACAGTTTTGATGAAATAGACTTTAAAAGCCTTCCCAGCTCATTTGTCATTAAGACAACTCATGCATCAGGGTTTAATATCATCTGTAAGGACAAGGATTCACTTGATATGGGTATGGTCGAAAGAAAGTTTCGGAGATGGATGTGTTTTGACTACTCGATTCTGCTGAGGGAATGGGCTTACGGCAGGGTCAGGCCCAGAATACTGATT
>CAYYGK010000361.1:0-1754 GCA_964471145.1 uncultured Eubacteriales bacterium
AAGCATCTTAAGAAGTTCGAATTCCTTTAGAGGCATTTCTATAAGGGTTCCGTTCTTGTATACTTCCCTTCTGGTTATGTCTATTGTAATTGCATCATGCTTGACAATATCGGTTTCTGCAGAAGTTGAAGAATTGATGCGCCTGAAAAGCGCCTTGACTCTTGCAACAAGTTCGCGGACGCTGAACGGTTTTGTAATATAGTCATCAGCGCCCAATTCCAGACCAAGCACCTTGTCAAATTCATCGCTTTTTGCAGTCAGCATTATAATTGGTATGTTTTTTGTCTTGGGGTTTTGTCTTAAGTTTCTGCATACTTCAAGCCCGTCCATCCCGGGAAGCATTATGTCCAGGATAAAAAGGTCAGGAACAGAGTTGTTTATTTCATTTAGCAGGCTTTCACCGCTGTCAAATGCAATAACCCTGTAGCCACCAGCTTCAAGGTTATACTTGACCAGCTGCTGTATATGCTCTTCGTCTTCAACTGCAAATATAAGTTCCCTTGACATATACTACCCCCGTTGCTTACTCCATAAAGGGATGGTGTTTTACATCATCCCTGTGAAGCATTTTTGCCAGGTGCTTGTGCTCACCGGTAACATTGTAAACTACCCACTCGGCTATATTGGTTGCGTGGTCGGCCATTCTTTCCAGGTACTTTGCAGTAAACATAAGGTTGATGGCCTGTTCAATGGTTCTAGAATCATTCTTCATAATGTTTATGAGTTCAAGTATAATCTTGAAAAAAAGCTCATCCACTTCGTCATCGCTTGCACATACTTTTTTTGCCAGTTCCACATCCTGCTTTACATATGAATCAATGGAACTGTTGACCATCTTTTTTGCCTTGTCCGCCATTTTAGGCAGGTCAATAAGAGGTTTTATGTATTTTTCATTTGCCATCCTTATTGTTATTTCCGCAATATCGGCTGAGTGATCTCCGATACGCTCAATATCAGTTATAATCTTAAGTGTAGTGCTTATAGTTCTAAGATCTCTTGCAATAGGGTGCTGCCTTGCTATCAGGTTCAGACACCTTTTTTCAATCTTTTTTTCCATTTCATCAATCAGGTCATCATTTTTAAATATAGCTTTTGCAAGCTCAACATCCTGTTTTTTTAGTGCCATAATGGTGTTGTCAATTGATTCTTCCACCATGCTTCCCATCTTGATAAGGTCTAAGTGCAAATCTTCCAGGTCCTGGTCAAATGCTTGTCTTGTTACCATTAAATATCACCCCATAAATTTTATCATGAATCCAGCTTGCTTATTTAAACTATAACACAACAGTAAGGTATTTTAAATAAGTTTTATACAAACCTTCCGGTAATGTAATCCTCTGTTTTTTTCTTAGTTGGAGATTCTTCCTGCATATTTTTTATATCTGTTCCGTGGCAAGCTCGCTTACCGGGTTGAAAGGATAAACAGTTACAGCATCCCTCTGGTTACGTGATGCGGTTTCATGAACGAATCTCTCCGTCATCTTCTGAATTGTCCTTGTCACAGGCTGTGAACACCATTGACAGCAACTACCAGAACAAAAAGAGCAAGCTAAACCTTCTTTCAGAATCAACGGTTCACCCAAATACCTCCTGTTTCCTCAATTGTTACCTGCCACAGACAGAGGTTATCCCCTGTTAAATCTGTCCAAATAGTACAGGTTAATGATTAATAGCGAATTAAGGTATTGTTAAGATGAGGTAAATTATGCCGGATGGATTATACCGCCAACCTTTATTTTTCTTGAAACCTGCCA
>CAYYGK010000362.1:0-1701 GCA_964471145.1 uncultured Eubacteriales bacterium
ATCGAGTGATACATATTAAGATGCTAAGAAAAATTCACTTTTTTTATGTAATATAGAGAGATGCAGATATTTGAGCTGAAAAGAAAAGCATTTAAGTTGTATTTAATGATAAACGTATTGAACAACCAATTATAGCCATTATATAATAGGATGAGAAATCATGTAAAGGCGGTCAGGTTAAATGGAACCATCTCTGATTAGCAAGCGCTTACTGGATTATATGGAACAATATGAAGACATTGCTTCACAGAACAAAAAAAAGCTTATGGAAGGCACAATTGAGGTTTTCGGCAAATTCATTTATGGCTTTCATGTTCCAAACTCATGGCATCTGAAGGATATAAAACGGGATGATAAGCAAAAAATTATTTTTTTCTGGACTTCCAGTACCGAACAGGCGACATGCCCGGAATGTGGAGCGGACAGTCACAAAAGGGTCAAAACATACAAACCAAGGCATATACAGGATTTGCCCTTAGCAGGGATGACTGTCTACCATATGATTAAGAGCAACCGCTATTACTGTAACAACCCTGATTGCGATTCAATAACGTTTGTCGAGCAATTTTATGGGATAGTGGAAAAAGACACAAGGCTGTCAGATAGGCTGAAGGATTATATTATTCGCAATTCCATTGAATCAAGTGCAAACGCGTCTTCCAGAACACTGAGGGAAATCGGTATCAAGGTCAGTACAGACACGATATTACGCTTGATTAAAAAGAAAGGTGCCACCGTAGTAGAAGAAAATTTGAAACGTGATGATGTCAACTCGTTGGCAGTGGACGATATCAACCTTCGTAAGGGTAATTCATCAACGGCTTGTTCTGTTTTCATAGATGCAGAAACGCATAGAGTGCTTGCCATAGTCCAGGGAGGCAGCAGTAAAATAGCGGGGAAAGTCATCGAGCAATACCCATCGGCAGCTCTGGTGAGCAGGGATCGCTCGTCAGCTTACTCTGCCGCTGCCACAAAATTCAACAAGGTGCAGGTAGCAGACGGTTTTCATCTGGTACAAAACATACATCAGGTTGTAAAGGATGTACTCTACCAGGAAGTAGCGCATGATTTATTTGTCCGGGAAGGCGACGGCTGGGTCAGCATGGTGGACAGTGCATGTGAAAAGCCAGCGGGCAATATTCCCGTACAGTACAGCAATGACTGCCTTGTTGTCATCAAGCCTGCAACCCTTGCACCTGACGATGTGGATAAAAGAGTACACCTTGCCGGACTCAATGTCAGGCAAGCCGTCAAATACAGAAAAACCTTGAGCGTTCTTGAGTTGGCAGAAAGCGGCCTGCGAACACGGGAAATCGCTAAAAGGCTTTCAATTGGGAACCAGGATGTTTGGAACTTCCGCAGAAACGCTCCAGAAATAATCGGAAATGTTGTTGAAAAATACCCGGAAAAAGGCAATGAAGGAGCTGTAACAGAAAAATATGGTATATTAAAGACAAATGATGGAGGTACCAACTGGAACTGGGCTGTGAAAATAGATGACATATGTGAGTCTCAAAACAGGACAACCGGTTGGCCTGAAAGGGATTACGGAGCGTCATGGGGTGACTTGAAGGGAGAGGATCAGATAAGCCCTAAAGGCAGGTTCGCATGGGGTATAGGTGCATCACCGGTTGTCCCTGATATATGCTACACTACTGATTTTTCAACAATATTTCGTACACTTGATGGAGGATGCACCTG
>CAYYGK010000363.1:0-1680 GCA_964471145.1 uncultured Eubacteriales bacterium
TTCAGTAACTGAAGAGTCAGGTTACGACAGTGAAATATCACAGCTGTACTTTGAAAACATCAAAAGCAGCTACCAGAAGTATCTCAAAGAGCAGCTTGATTCATCCATAGACACAACATGTGTCGGTGATAATGATGACAACGACAGTGCTGATGCTGCAAATGGCAGCCACCCTTCCCGCCCCCAGCAGGAAAAGCGGATATCCATTGCCAGGAATGAGTTTATTGATATTGTCAAAGAAGCCATAGGCATGTCTGAACTGACATTTCAGGAAAAAGGCAGGCTTAATGACCTTTGGGATACTTTCAAGGAATTCAACAAGGATATGCTGGTGTCAATCCTTAATGACCTTTCACAGAAAACAGATGATTTTAACAAGAACTTTTTGTACTACATTGCACAGATACGCAGCCTGTACCTGGAAAAACTGTCAAGAATCAAGGAGGAAAACAATGAACAATCTTCTAAAGCAAGTATGTGAGCACTTTTCACTGTCGAACATGCCATTTCTGCAAAGGAGCAAAATACCTTATGAAAATGACAGCTTTACCAACAACAAGACCCTCATATCACCAGCCTTCTTTTCAAGACAGCTGGTTGCGGTTGTAGGTCCCTCCGGTTCCGGCAAGAGTTCTCTTTTGTTCTATGCAGTAAATGAGCTTGACCCTTCATCATTCCGGATATGCCATGTGGAACTATCAAACCCTAACAAAAAGGCTCTTTACAAAATTCTTGCCGTCAAGATGGGTATAAGGCCTGCATACAATGCAGACGATATTAAACTCCAAATTATTAACTTCTTCAGTGAGGAAAATGAACAGGGTAAGTTTAATATTGCAATAATTGATGAGTGTCATACTCTGTCCATTCCCATGATTGATGAACTAAGAAGCTTCTATGATGAGGGAGCAAACTTCTCGTTAATACTCTCAGGGCTTCCGCCGCTTCTTTCAAAGACAATGAAGCTGTCACTGAACCAGCCTATGAAGCAGAGAATCAATATGGTAGTGGAAATTGAGCCTATGACACCTGCTCAGACGATAGAGTATATAAAACATCAGCTTGACGTTTCAAGGGCTAAGAATCCTGTGTTTGATGACAAATGCTTTTCTTTAATACACTCAATAACATTTGGAATTCCCAGGCGTATAAATCAGCTTTGCTACAGGGCTATGATAGATACTTTTACTGATAGAAGGTCTATCATAACAGCAGAGGACATTAAAAGCATCACAGCGAAGTGCCCGCATATATTTGACAGAACCGTCCTGCCCGAAAATGGTGCAACCCTGGTTCAAAATCAGATGTAAAAGTACAAAACGGGGGTGAATAAATTGGATATTTTAAAAAATCCTACAACAGTAAAACTGCTTGCGGCACAGATTATCAAAGCATGTGATGCCTACATTGCAATGAGAATAACCGAGAAGCACTTTAGAGAGATTATTCTTCACTATGCTGCAAAGCATGGATCAAAACTCTTTTATGCCAACAGATTTAATCCGACCATAAAAAACCGCATTGGCAAAAAAAGACTGCAGCTTTTGAATATTATGCTTGAAAATTATCAACATAGACTTATTTAATTCAGACGGGTCTGCTCATGCAGACCCTATATTTTTACTGTTTCCCTGAAAATCAGCTTGTCTAACTCCCTGCAGATTAGCCTGTCCCGCTACA
>CAYYGK010000364.1:0-1678 GCA_964471145.1 uncultured Eubacteriales bacterium
CATCTTTTTTTTGACAACCGTGAAAGCTTGGAAACGAGGTTATGATAACAATATGTTTGTCATGTTTTTTCCCTTGAATGGCTTTTAATGCATAATCAACTCTTTTTAAAAACTGGTCGGAGTCAAAACAATTAAGCATGTTTATTCCCATTTCCAGAGATATAAAATCCCAGTCATCCATACCGGCAAAATAATCAATAATCTCCTTTTCGATGTGACAGGCCCCCCCAAGGCCCTTGCACATCACATCAACACCCAGGCGTCTGGCAGCCTGCTGGATATATGAGTTCTGCCTTGAAAGAGAACCTGTTCCCATTGTAATAGATGAGCCATATGCAAGCCATCTGAGTTTCGGGACCTCGTTCCTCCGGGGAGGTCTTAATCCGAATCCCAGGGTATCAATCCCGTGGAAAACTGCACACGACTTGTCGCTGAAAATTATTCTCCATACCCGGCTGGAAAAGCTGTAACCCTCCAGCATGCCATTTTTGACTCCGTCCATCTTTGGGCTCTGTTCTATATGCAATGTATGGATTTTGCCTGCTGAGATCATATGTTTTGAATGAAAGAAGTTTCCCTGGTATATCAATACCTCACAATCCTCCTCCAGAACCGACAGGGATGTGTGAAATACTTTGGAATCAGTAACAAATCTGATTTCACAACCGGTTGAAGCCTGGGCAATAAATCTTCCTCTTATATGACTCCCCCTTCCAAGCTTGTTTCTTGTTTGCTCCGGAAATCTTTGAAGCCTCAGGCCGGGATAATATTCACACCTTTCAAGCTCAGATACGTTAAAAAATCCAATGTCTTTGTAAACCATAATGCAGGCCTCCACTTCATATTTTGCAGTACAGGGAACATATCAGCCTCTTTTTTCAATTTTCTTTTCATATCCGCTTTCATGGAAAGCTTTTAAAGGATCCGGCTGCAGTCCCATTTCCAGTCTTACCTGTGCAATCAATGGATTAACATCTGCTGCAAAGGCATCGCTTACTATTTTCTCAGCTGTTATTACATCGTTTGCAAGCTGAGCGTCATTCAAAGCCTTCCTGTTTATCAGCAGTGCCTTTGCGTAGGCTGCCTGAATATTCATTATTGATCTTATTACCGCAGGAATTTTAGCCTCAATGTAATGATTCTGGTCTATCATAAACATGATATCTTTTACACTATCAGCAACCGATGGATCATCTTCCCCGTTTACAATTTCATTCATAATAAGGTAAAATTCATAGGGGTTAATGGTTCCGACTATTAAGTCATCGTCGGCATATTTCTTATTATTGAAATGAAAGCCACCCAGTTTTTTTTCATCAATAAGAAGCGAGACGATGTGCGGAATATTTGTGGCCTGCAAGTGGTGCCCAAGGTCTACTATGACCTGTGCCTTGTCACCAAGTTTGACCGAATTAAGATAAGCCATACCCCAGTCAGCCAAATCAGTATGATAGAATTTTGGCTCAAAGGGTTTATATTCAAGCAGCATCTTCATATCATCACCAAGAGCCTTATAAATTCTTGAATAACTGTCCAGAAGTAATTGCTTTCTCGTCCTGAAATCATCCTGCCCCGGATAGTTTGTTCCGTCACCAAGCCAACATACTATTATTTTTGCTCCAAGCTGTTTTGCAGTTTCAATATTGCTTATTACCCATCCAACTGCTTTATCTCTTAT
>CAYYGK010000365.1:0-628 GCA_964471145.1 uncultured Eubacteriales bacterium
AAGACACCGCCCTTTCACGGCGGTAACAGGGGTTCGAGTCCCCTATGGGTCACCAGGGCGCTTAGCTCAGCTGGGAGAGCACCTGCCTTACAAGCAGGGGGTCACAAGTTCGAGCCTTGTAGCGCCCACCAAAGCAGGATTCCGTACTCAGGACTCCTGCTTTTTTGAATGCAGGTATGCATGTATGATATAATAAGGGGAGTATGAGGGGAGGATGAGGTTATTGAAGAAGCTAAACAAGCTTATAGTATTTATAATAGCACTTGTTATTATTGGGATATGGGCTGTTTCGGGTGTATACACGGTCGAATCGGGTGAAAATGCGGTTCTTTTAAGGTTTGGCAGGCATGTCAATACCGTTACGCAGGATGGTCTTCACTGGCATATACCTGCTCCTGTTGAGAGGGTGTACATTATCAATATCAGTGAATCCAGGAGAATTGAATTCGGGTTCAAAACACTCAAACAGGGCAGTACACAGCAGACCGCTACCTATACAGGGGTACCGCTGCAGTCGCTTATGATTACCAGTGATGAGAATCTGGTTAATGTGGAGACGTCAATACAGTACAGAATCAATCTCATAGAGGACTACCTGTTCAATGTGGATGACCAGCTTGGCACCCTG
>CAYYGK010000365.1:638-1660 GCA_964471145.1 uncultured Eubacteriales bacterium
GACGATTGCTGCAGAATCTGCTATAAGAAGGGTGGTTGCAAACCACACGCTGGATGAGGTTCTGACCGAAAACAAGTTTGAGATACAAAGTGAAATCAAGAAAGACCTCGAGGAGATATGTAAAGACTATGGTCTTGGTGTAGGCATTCTTGCAGTGCAGCTTCAGGATGTAAATCCTCCTAATGAAGTGGATGCGGCCTTCAAGGATGTAGCTAATGCCAAGGAGGACAAGAGCAGTTATATAAACGAGAGTTATAGCTATCACAATGAAATAGTACCGAAGGCCCGGGGAAATGCGGCGGAGATGCTAAACCAGGCTGAGGCATTCAAGGAAAAAAGAGTAGCTGAAGCACGTGGAGATGTAGCGAATTTCGTACAGATACTGGACAAGTACCAGATGGGTGAGAGTGTAACACGCAAGAGGCTTTATCTGGAGACGCTGGAAGAGATACTGCCGGGTATTGAAAAGTATATTGTAGAAGGCGGAGGAAACCTCCTGAAGTTTCTGCCGCTTCAGAGCCAAAGCACTGACAAAGGCACAGCAGTAAAGGAGGCTGAATAGCATGAATGGAGGAACCGGTTATAACTATAACAACAACGTTGATTTAAAGAAATACAGGGGCTTATTCAGGGCTGTTGCGGCAATTGGAATTCTGATTATACTGCTAATAATTGTATACAATTCACTGACCTTTGCGGTTGATGAAAGGGAGCAGGTGGTTGTGAAGCAGTTCAACAAGGTTGTTAAGATCATAGTTGATGAAAGAAGTGACGAACTGGTTGCAGAGATAAAATCACATCCACAGCTGCAGTATGCGGATATACACGAGGGGAAGGGATTGTTCTTCAAAATACCGTTCATACAGAAGGTGGAATACTATACCAACATGCTGCTCACCTACGATACTCATACCAGGGAGGTAACCACCAGGGACAAGAAAAAGCTTATACTGGATAATTTTGCACAATGGAAAATAACAAACCCGGCATTTTTTGCAATATCACTTAAGACCGAACCAAGG
>CAYYGK010000366.1:0-1614 GCA_964471145.1 uncultured Eubacteriales bacterium
CTTCTTTTTTTTCATATCCCAGTTCTGGTTGTTTATACCCACAGGCTGCATGCCTCCTGATCCTTCAACCATTGCCTATGCTTTCTTTTTGTGGGGTTTTTCAGCTTGACCAGCAATGATACAGTTGCCATATTTATCACCTCCCATCGAACAAATGTTTTATTTAATTATACTATATGTTCCCAGGGAAAGCAAGAAAAATTTTTAGGTATTCTTATCCGCATTCATCACCTCATTAAAATGAAATGTGTTCTGCTAATCTCTATCGTAAGACAGAATATAGCTGGAATAGCAACATGATGCTTGCCATATAAAAGGCTTTACAGTTATCTAAAGAAATATATCTATCTTTCAGGATCACTTATATCAAAGAGATAGGCGCCATCTCTTGCAGGACAACTCCTTCACTGTTTATTCCATGTCCGTCTGTGAAAGCTGTTTTACTTGGTCACACCTGCCACAGATAATAGCAGTAACCTGAACCTTGCTGTTTTCCTCGTCAATCCAGAAATAGACGAGATAGTTTTTTACAGGCATTTTGTGAATCCCGGTACTTCGCCACGGTTCTTCTTCTGTCAATGCTACCCTATGAGGAAACTGAGAAAGCGATGAAATAGAGCTTTCGATTTCATCAAGCAAACGCAAGGCAGCTTTGGGAGCTTTTAACTCGGATGCAATGTATTTAACAATCGCTTGTAGCTGTTCCTCTGCCTGATTAGCAATCTTAACGATGTATGTCTTGTCTGCCATAAATTATAGTCCTCGTCTTATCTCTGAAAATACCTCAGAAGCAGGACGGGAACGGTCTGTCTTTGCATCGTCCAACCCTTTTTGCATGATTGCGTCAAAAGTCGCAGTGTCCATTTCATCAAGTGCTACCGGAAAGGCAGGTATTGACAGGGAAAACGGAATGCTCTTAGTCATAACGATTTGCTTGTAGAGCATATTGATTACAACAGAAGCCGGAACTCCCAACCTAGCCATGATAGATTCCGCCTTCTCTTTTATATCGGGTTCAACGCGAGCGATAACATTTGCTGTTTTATTAGCCATAATAGTTCCCCCTTTCATCTTCTATCTTTATATTATATTCTATTGTATGACTAATAGCAATACATTATTCAAACTTTTCGCTAGTTTGTTTTTTAGCTGTAACCCCATATATCCACTTTTTAAGGAACTTCGTGTAACTATAGTAATATTTTTTATTATCCTGCATTTTTTTATCCGGCAATACATGGCTATATGTATCACCAGTTAAAACAAATGTCGAGTGTCCCAGGAGTTCCTGCATGACCTTCAACTCAATCCCATTCTCAAGCACTCTCGTTGCAAAGGTATGTTTTGAGATATTTACCTGTATTAACTTGTTTCTTCCAACAAGTTTCTTTTCTATTTTTTCGATACAGCTTTATCGTTTTCATCTTCAAGGGTGGCCAACGCTTTTGCCTCCTTTTCGGTGGTGATGTCCAGACATATCATGGTGGTAGTTCACTTTCTCATGTCCGGGGAGAAATGTTTAGCAATCCCGCCAATATTACTGCCGTCAAGCCTTACGTACTATTCAAAATAACGCTTTCCTTAATATGCTGTCACTTCTTGATGCCGATAAGC
>CAYYGK010000367.1:0-1598 GCA_964471145.1 uncultured Eubacteriales bacterium
CACCTTCAATATCACCCATCATCTTCTTGAAACCGGGTCTGTCAAAGGTAGTACCACTGTAACCGTCATCCACATACTCATCATAAACAGTGTAGCCGTGCTCCCTGGCGAATCTTCGGAGAATCTGCCTTTGTGTATTAATACTATTGCTTTCGCTCTCGGTGCCATCATCTCTTGAAAGCCTACAATATAGTGCCGCTGTGTAATCCTGCTGTTTTGCCAGATTATAATCTGTTCTCATGTCCCTTCCTTTCCAACAGCAATATCAGCGACTGTAAATATTGCTGTCTATATTATACCTCATGGAGATCTCAATTCCCAGGGATTTTTTGTATCTTTGTGTTTTTGTATCTTAGCACCTGTATTCAACCTCTCGTTCAATTACTTTTTTAATAAGGTCATTGATACCTTTGTCTTCTGTATAATTCGAGGTCACAAGATACAGGGTTTTCCCGATTTTCTTTACTCTTACCTTGGATAAGGCTAAATTGTACTTTCCTTCCTGAATTCTAATTTTCTTATTTATAACCATCCCTCCTCTACAGTTCCCATTCATCCTGTTCCTCTTCATATTCATTTTCGTTTTCATATCCATGTCTATATTCCTGAAGCATATCCTGCTGATACTTATCCTGCAATGCCAACTCCAGAAGTTGATTGACCATCATCAGCAGATAGGGTACCTTATTGCTTGAATGTTCATTGATTTCATTATTGTGCTGTAGGTTTCTTTGAGAATAGCTGCTGTTTTTCAGCTTGATAATGGCTTCTCGGAGCGCCTGCCCTTCAAGAGCAGAGAAAGGCCTTTCATTGATATATTTATTCTGTAAATGCTGTCTGTCATCATAGTTCAGCATTATTGCCGCCAGACCGATTGACTCATACATGATGGAAGGATCAGCCACTCCCAGTTCAAGAAGGGTATCATTATACTTGATATATTTCTCGACATTTTCTTTTGTAAAATCCCCATAAGTTAAAAGCTTATCGCTCCCACATTTCTTTCCATCCGGCAGAAGGAACAGTATGCTATCCTTGTAAAATTCCACATCAATACAGTATTTGTGCATATGATGAATAAACTCTTCTCGCGTGGTACTTTTCATAATTACATCAGCTACTTTTCCTGCCAGATCCTGCTTCCAACTCCTACCTTCATAAGCTGCCTTGTGCTCGCCATAACTCTGCCAGCCTCTACCTTTTTCAATAATCGACTGACCATATTCCTTACAAAATCTATCCGATAAATCCTTCAACTCCTGCAAGTCTTTCTTAGACTGCTGCCACTTAAGCCCGGTCTTCCAATTAACAGAGTTCAAAACCATATGATTATGGATATGCTGGCGGTCAGTATGCGTTGCAACCACTCCTTGAAATCCATCAAAGTTTTGTAATAATTTCTGTCCTATTTCATGAGCAGTCTCCCCTGACAACTCATCATTGATGCTGAAGGACTGGATGATATGAATATACTGCCTGCCACTATCCTGCAGATGGTCATGCTTCACTAAAAGCATCTGTTTGTAGGCACAATCCAGCAGGCAATCCTTAGCAGAAAGTAATAGACCACCATTGGTTTTATCAGGATTTTGAATATA
>CAYYGK010000368.1:0-1578 GCA_964471145.1 uncultured Eubacteriales bacterium
GTTTGCCTGAACCGTTTATGCCTGCAAAGGGTTTTTCATGAAGAAGGCATACAAGCCCGTGCCTTCTGGCAATTTTCCTCATGGTTTCCATAATAAGTTGATTATGGTCAGCTGCTATGTTTGCAGTGGCAAATATGGGGGCAAGTTCGTGTTGGGACGGAGCCACTTCATTGTGTTTGGTTTTCGCGGACACACCCAGTTTCCAAAGCTCCATGTCCAGTTCATGCATGAACGCAGATATGCGCTCACTCAGGGTACCAAAATAGTGGTCCTCAAGCTCCTGGCCCTTAGGCGGAGGGGCGCCAAAAAGCGTCCGCCCGGTATATTTAAGGTCAATACGCTTGTTGTACATGTGCCTGTCAATAAGGAAATATTCCTGTTCAGCTCCCACAGTGGTAATAACACTTTTTGCTGTTGTGTTTCCGAGGAGTTTCAGCACACGAATTGCCTGTCTGGAAACTGCCTCCATCGAACGAAGGAGGGGTGTTTTTTTGTCAAGTGCCTCACCGTTGTATGAGCAGAATGCGGTAGGTATAAACAGAGTTTTTTCCTTTACAAACGCAGGTGAAGTGCAGTCCCATGCAGTATAGCCCCTGGCTTCAAAAGTGGCCCTGAGGCCCCCTGAAGGGAATGAAGAGGCATCGGGTTCACCTTTTATGAGTTCCTTGCCTGAAAACTCCATAATAACCCGGCCGTCACCAGTGGGTGAAATAAAAGACTCGTGCTTTTCTGCAGTAATGCCTGTCATGGGCTGAAACCAGTGGGTAAAATGGGTTGCTCCCTTTTCAATAGCCCAGTCCTTCATCGCTCCTGCAACAACCTCTGCCGTATCCGGAGTAAGAGGCAGCCCTTCCATTACAGTACGCTTAAGTTTCCGGTATGTCTTTTCCGGAAGACGTTCCCTCATGACAGAATCACTGAACACACTGGAAGCAAAAACCTCACTGAGCGTACCCACAGAAATACCCCCTGCTAATTCACTATGCATAGTATAGTAACGTTTTTTGCAGGGAAATGCAAGAAGGTTCAGTTAAAAATTATTGAATCCAGGTCACCCCAGTGTTTTTTGAGCAGTTTATCATATTGTTTTCGGAACATTTCCCTGTGCTGGATCTCCCAGTTTTTTAATTTCTCCAGAAAGGCCTTGACTTCAGGATCTTCAACTGAGTTTGCGGCATTGTCGTAAAACACGGCGAAATCATTTTCCATAAGAAATGCCGTCCTTATAGCCATAAGGTCTGAAGACCCGTCTTCGCCTGTGCTTAAAAGCTCAGAGTTGTCAGCAAGTATTGAAGGGTTTTTCTCGGATGAAGTGTTGTCAACAACCCATGATATGTTCTTTGGGGGTTCACTGATTTCCAACTTGTCGTATTGTTTCCTTAAAATATCATAGTGTACTTCCTCAATATCTGCAAGTTTTAAAAACAGATTGGCTGTTTCAACCGATGTAGTATTGTCTGCATAGTATTCATAGAATTTCTGCGCATCTCTTTCCATTCTCATAGCAAATTTCAATATACGTAATATCCTGTTCATGGTCTCATCCTTTCAATATATGTGCTGTGTCCTTTAATGTGA
>CAYYGK010000369.1:0-1572 GCA_964471145.1 uncultured Eubacteriales bacterium
GTTAATATTATTTTAAAAAAGATGGGTATGGAAACGATTGATTTTATGAAAAGTGCTTCATGGTTCAGAACGCTTTATGTGGGTTCAGAGGTATGGCAGAGAGTGGGTTTCGGAACTATAATATACATGGCGGCAATATCAGGTATAAACCCTGAGTTATATGACTCAGCAGATGTTGATGGGTGCTCAAGGTTTAAAAAAATCATACATATAACACTGCCGGGAATAGCACCAACCATCATAATCTTACTTATACTGAGGATGGGTTCAGTGCTCGTTGTTGGATTTGAAAAAATACTTCTCATGTACAATCCGGTTACATATGAGACAGCAGATGTTATTCCTACATATGTTTACAGAAGGGGTATCATCAGCGGAGAATTCAGTTTCGGCTCTGCGGTTGGGCTTTTCAATTCTGTAATAAACATGACATTCCTTGTTATTTTCAACAGCATTGCAAGGAAGATCAGTGATGTATCCTTATGGTGAGGAGGAACAATATGCCAGGAAAGGGTTTCAAAGATTGTATTTATGATTTCATAGTGTATACAGTAGTAACTGTTGTAATTATAATAACACTATATCCGTTTCTATATGTGCTGAGCATGTCTATAAGCAATTCACAGGCAGTAGTAAGAGGTGAAGTGCTGGTTTTCCCTGTGGGATTCAGTCTCAATGCATATGCTGTTGTATTTTCAAACAGGGATATATGGATCAATTATTATAATACATTATGGTATACGGTGGTTGGAACCACACTTAATGTTTTCTTTACTGTTCTTTTTGCCTATCCCCTGTCAAAAAAGAGATTCTTCGCAAGGAATTTTTTCATGATTATGATGGTTATCACTATGTTTTTCAGCGGGGGGCTGATACCTTCATATATACTTGTTGTAAAACTTGGTCTCTATGCAAAGAGAATGGCTGTAATAATCCCCAGCCTGATACTGGCATGGAATGTAATAATAAGCAGGACGTTTTTTCAGACACTTCCAGAGGATCTTTTTGAAAATGCAAGGATTGAGGGAGCGTCGGAAAGCCAGATACTTAGTAAAATAGTTATTCCACTCTCAAAACCGATTATTGCCGTACTTGTACTGTTCTACGGCATAAACCACTGGAACAGTTTCTTTCCCGCATTACTGTTTTTGCCTGACCCCAAATTGCACCCTATACAGATATATCTTCGACGCGTTCTTATACAGTCATCGCCTGAAGCTATTGCCAAATATAACAGCGGACCCATGGCTGAAGGTCTTTTGACACTGCTTCAGGTAAAATATGCGGTAATAATAGTTGCAATACTACCCATATTGACCTTGTATCCTTTTTTACAAAAATATTTTGTTAAAGGGGTAATGATAGGGGCATTGAAGGGGTGAGTATGCAAATCAGTTCTTATGCTGCAGCAAGCTGCGGTAAAACTTATATGAAGGGGGAATGTAGCAATACAGAAGTATAAAATAAATCAGAAATGGGAAGGAGTGATAAAAGGTTAAAGACATTTAGACCGGTATTAAACCTGAACAAATAATAAACAGGAGGGAAAAACATGAAAAAATTTTTGTGTAT
>CAYYGK010000370.1:0-1554 GCA_964471145.1 uncultured Eubacteriales bacterium
GTAGAAGGTTTCAGTGCAGGTGACAAAGTTGCAATTGCACCTGATGTCAGCTGTGGCAGTTGCTACTACTGCAGAAGGGGCCTGGTCAATTTATGTATTAACCACAAAATGCTTGGAACAAACTGGCCAGGTGGTTTTGCACAATACATATACCTTGCTGGCGAGGTTCTGTCAAGAGGGTTTGTTGAGCATGTGCCGGATAATTTGACTTTTGAGGAAGCGGCAATGGCGGAGCCGGCATCTTCGGTTATTGCCTGCCAGGAATATAATAATGTCAGCCTGGGTGATACGGTTGTAGTTATAGGAGATGGGCCGATAGGCTGCCTGCATACAGAAGTTGCAAGAGCAAGGGGTGCTTCAAGGATTATCATGTGTGGTTTAACCCGACTGGATTGTGTACCGCAGTTTTGCCCGGATTATATACTTGACTCTGGGTGCCAGGATATTGTTGAGGAGGTTATGAAAATAACTGATGGAATAGGTGCGGACATTGCCGTCTGTGCTGCTCCTGTTGTACAAATCCAGGAACAGGCAGTAGAGATGGTAAGGAAAAGGGGAAAGGTAATTTTGTTTGGAGGCGTATCCAAAAAAAATCCCATGACACCATTAAACAGTAATACCATTCATTACAATGAAATATCCGTAGTGGGAGCCTTTTCCTATCCTTCAACAGGCTTGGAAAAGGCTGTTCAAATGATAGCTGAAGGAAGAATAAGTGCAGCCAAATATGTTACAAAAACCGTTAAGCTGGATGAAATACCTGAAGGAATAGCCTCGGCCGAGCAGGGCAAGGCTTTGAGAGTGGCTGTCAAACCATGGGAATAGATAAAGATATCTTAATGAGGAGAGGATAATACATGTATGAGATAGATACGAAGCTTGAACAGCTTGAAAAGGAAGGAAGGCCTGTACAGGTGGGCCTTATCGGTGCAGGGCAGATGGGAAAGGATATAGTTGCCCAGGCAGGCTGCATGGTGGGAATGGATATACCTGTAGTGGTTGATCTGGAGCCGGAAACGGCAATAGAGGCTTACAGGACTGCAGGGTATACGGAGCAGGATATTGTTGTTTGTGATAATATTAAGGAAGCTGAAGAAGCCATGGCAGCAGGCAGGAAGGTTGCAACCAGCAATTATCACATTGCCATCCAGGCATCAGGCATTCAGGTTGTAATTGATGCAACAGGTTCTCCTGAGATGGGAGCAAGGGTATCACTGGAATGTTTTGATTATGGAAAGCATATTGTCATGATGAATGTTGAATGTGATGTTACTGTGGGGCCCATATTGAGGCAGATGGCTGAAAATGCCGGTGTTGTGTATACCCTTACGGCAGGAGATGAACCGGGTTCCATATGTGAGCTATACAGGTTTGCAAAAGCTTTGGGCTTCAAGATTATTGCTGCAGGCAAGGGTAAGAACAATCCACTGGATCTTTATGCCAACCCTGATGTATTAAGGGAAAAGGCTGAAAGTAGAAATATGAGTGCAAAAATGCTGTGCGAGTTTGTAGACGGCTCCAAGACAATGATAGAAATGGCTGCCGTTTCAAATG
>CAYYGK010000371.1:0-1553 GCA_964471145.1 uncultured Eubacteriales bacterium
GGTTATACAACTCCGGTAGATTTGAGATGCTTGTTCTCTATGGCCGCAGGAGGATAGGGAAAACAGCATTGTTGACAGAGTTTTGCAAAAAAAAGGACCATATCTTTTTTTCAGCGCAACAGGTAAACACAGCTCACAACCTGAAAAGGTTTTCCATGCTTGTAACCGATATTTTGGACAGGATTATTCCGGCTCATTTAAAAGCTTTGAGGATTCACTCAACTTCATATGCAGTAAACTGGACAACAACAGGCGTTTCTTACTTGTAATTGACGAATTCCCCTTCCTGGCAAACAGTGATAAATCCATTCCTTCCATATTACAGCATCTTATTGACCATAAACTTAAGCATCTTAATGTCATGATGGTTCTATGCGGCTCCTGCATTGCTTTTATGGAAGAGGATGTACTGGGTTCCAAAAGCCCCTTGTTTGGACGAAGAACCTTTCAAATGGAATTGGACGGATTAAGCATATATGAAGCAAGGGAAATGTTCCCAAAATATTCTATTGAGGAGTTAATTCTATTGTACAGTACATCAGGAGGTACTCCACAATATCTTGTACAGTTTGACAGTAATACAAGCCTCAGGGACAACATCATTAATAATGTTCTTACGCCGGGTAGCTACCTTTTTACAGAACCTGTGGACCTGCTCCGCCAGGAACTGCGGGATATAACAATATACAATACAATTCTGACAGTAATAGCCGGAGGTGCAAGCAGATTTAATGAAATCGTTACCGCATCACATGAAAAGAACGATAAAATAGCCAATTACCTGAAAACACTGCAAAGACTCAGGCTGGTTAAAAAAATGCACCCTGTTACGGAAAAACCAAACTCTAAAAAGAGCATATACAGAATAACGGACAATATGTTCCGCTTTCATTACAAGTATGTGCTCCCAATGAAGGAGCAGCTTGAGGAGGGAAATGCAAGTATTGTATATAGTGTTATAATGAATGATATCCCTCAGTATATAGGATATATTTTTGAGGACATCTGCCTGCAATTTATAAGCAAGTTGAACCAGGCACAAAAGCTGCCCATATTCTACGAGAAAATAGGCAAATGGTGGGGTACTGACAACAGAAAGAAAACACAGTCTGAAATTGATATTATGGCTGTCAGCAGGGATGGTGCCATTTTTGGGGAGTGTAAATATCAGAATGAGAAAACCGGTCAAAGGGTATTGGATGGTTTGATGGACAAGGCTGCACAGTTTCCTCATAAGGACAAACACTACTTCCTGTTTTCAAAAAGCGGATTCTGCCCGGCATTGCCGGATAATGCAAAAATGCAGTCAAATATTCAATTATACAGCCTGGATAATATATTCTTTCGTTCTTAACATGCCTCTGAATGAAGACACTCTACCCTCAAACCGACTTTATGAACCTGGTTTTCACTTTGGCGTGCCTGGAGGGATTCGAACCCCCGGCCTACGGATTAGAAGTCCGTTGCTCTATCCAGCTGAGCTACAGGCCCAAAATGGAGCGGGTGAAGGGAATCGAACCCTCACAATCAGCTTGGAAGGCTGATGTTCTACC
>CAYYGK010000372.1:0-1546 GCA_964471145.1 uncultured Eubacteriales bacterium
GGAGCGCGCGGTCCGCCTCGCCTGTCGGGATGCCTTCAGGAAAACCGGCCTTCTCCTGTGACAGTATCACTCTTGCTTTTGAAGGCGCCGCATAAGGGTCTCCCTGCACATGGTCTATTGAAAGCACATAATCTACAAACTGATAGCATCCCCTGATTTCCTTGTATGACTTGTATCCTCTTCTGTCTATCCTGTACAAAATGTTTCTTAAGTCACTGCTGCTACGCACCGAATACCTCCTGAATGAAGTCATCAGATAGTATTTACCCTGAATATTATACCGGAAACTTTCCTAAAAGTAAAAACCTGCAGTCAAAATATCCTGTCTCTAAATTTCTGCAGCAGCAGAAGCAGAGGATATCCCAGCCCATAACAGGCAACAACCTGTCCGGCTGCAACATATAGCACAGAAAGCCAAAGCGGGAAATTCAGCAATACGGAAAGCATAATCCCTACTGCAACAGCATTTACCGCTATAGGAGGTACAGGTACCAGACGCCTGGGCATACGCCTTGAAAGGATTGCAGCCGTGAGGGTTGCAAGACTGCCCACTATAACGTCAGCCATGCCGTTGGGACTGAATATGTTCGCTATGATGCATCCGGCAAACAGGCCTGGTATGGCTGCAGGTGTGAAGAAAGGAAGCACTGTAAGTGCTTCAGCCACCCTCACCTGAATCAGCCCGTAGCTTGAAAATGTAAAAAATATGGTAAGAACTGCATAGATTGCGGCAATGACTGCCGCCTGTACAACGTATTTTATTCTGCTCATAACAACAACCTCCGTAGTTTTTTTTAGAGACAGGATTTTGCGAACTGTCTTTAAGCAATATTATATGTGTATGTACCGCGGTTTTCAAGTTGAGCTTGTTAGAATTGACACATTCCCGTATTAAGGTTATTCTTATTTAGTATTCCGATTTTTGGGGGAAGCAAAGTATGGCTTACAGCAGCATAAAAAACGCCTATATGCTTTTAAGGAGCCTGTGCGTTTACAGGGATGTTCTTAAGGACCCGGTTGTCAAAAGGCTGTCTGAACTTTTTAAGACGCTGACTGCACACAATGCTGATGATGCCGCCATTGCCGACAGTTACGGAGCGTTCATGAATAGTCTCATCAACTCTGGTGTGGCTGGAAATTTCAGCCGGTATATTGCGCAACTTGCAGTAGACAGTGAAAACGCGTTTACGCTTATGGCAGAAAGAGGCGGCAGTGATACCATTATTGAGAAAGCTGCAGCCAGCGACCTCTCAAAGCTTGGGCATATAACCCATATTACTTTAAACGATTTCATTGAAGTTCTTCCTGAAGGTATAAGGAGCTTTGCCGTTAAAGAACTGACGGCCTGGGAATCTGCTGACGAGACATCGCATAAAGCAGAAACAACAGCCAGAGAGGCTGCAATAAACTCACTTTTTTGTTCATCCGACTGGGCCTGTGAAGCGGATAATCTGACTAATTACCACAGAAAGCATGGCGCCGGCATTCTTTCAAGATACAGGGCATTTGTTCCGGATGATGAGAGCAGCACACCTCACCTTAAGCC